>JAUVON010000273.1 GCA_030599175.1 Desulfobulbaceae bacterium
CCGGTTCCAGGCCAAATATCGATTTTTTGAACTCATCGGTAATTTTTATTGTTACCGCTATACCAAACAAAATTGCAGCTGTCAGAAATGTAATGATCTTTATATTGTATCCCATGATGAGTGAATTAACATTCTGCACAAGATACCCCACAGAGACAACACCTATGACTTCCTTTTCATCATTAAAAACAGGAACTTTTCCACGTATCGAAGGACCCAGTGTCCCTGTTGCCCTGGAGATATAGGATTTCCCCTCATCCAGGGCCTGGCTATTATCACCACCGACCATAAACTTCCCTATCCGCTCTGCAACCGGATGAGAGTACCGCTTACCTTTTTTATCACCAACCACAATGAATTGAGCTCCCGTGGTATGACGTATTTCTTCCACAATGGCCTGGATGGAAGAGTGCTCAAGATCTGCCCGCTGCAGATCTCTTCGAATATCGGGAATAAGAGCAACGGTCTGTGAAACTTTTAAAGCCCTGCTTCCCATCTGCTCTTCAAGTATGGATGAGATGAGCTGCAGAGAAAATATCCCGCCGACGCCGACAATGCAGAGGATAAGACCAAGGATCAGCAGGATCATTTTGGTCTGGAGCTTTTTGGGTTTCATACTACTGAAGATCTTTTTCATTGTGACCTCTTACCCAGGAGCCTGTCCGAGAATGCATTTCGAAGTCTGCGCTATCTGCCCAAACTCTTCGTTGTTTTCAAAAAAATAATGCTCGCAATATCACGTATATGGCTGTGCTTATTTTTTTGGAAAACCTCGATTTTAAACAAAATGCTTATTCTCGGACAGGCTCCTGGCGTGAACAAAATGAACAAAATGTTCAAAAAGGTTTATTTGCTCTTAAATTACTCAATCTTTACTTTTTTGGTATTTCTTGTGAAAAATGTCTTCATGGTTTTTACCGTGATTTGGCTGGGAAGTGAAAAGAGTTATTTTCTTCTTAGTCTGTTCTTGGGTTTAAGTCTAGGAGGCACTAATGCCTCCATAGGAATAATCCAATTTATTTAAAGATGGAGGATGTATATGAAACAGGGAAGAAATAAGTTTATTCGTTTTGGCGCAACACTGTTCTCTTTTACCCTGCTGATGGCTCTATTGGTTTCGCCGGTATCAGCAAGCGAAGTTAAAGAAATTCATTTTCTCATTCCAGGGGGTGCCGGAGGAGGTTGGGATGGTACCGCCCGGGGAGTAGGCAAGGCCCTGCTTGATTCCAAATTACTGGAGCAAGCTTCCTTTGAAAACATGTCAGGAGGAGGTGGTGGTAAAGCACTCAACCATCTGATAAGTACAGCAAAACGACAGGAAGGGACTCTGCTTGTAAATTCTACTCCAATCATCATACGCTCCCTGACTGGTGTGTTCCCTCAATCCTTTCGGGATCTGACCCCCATCGCCTCTGTCATTGCTGACTATGCTGCCTTTGTTGTACCAAAGGATTCCAAATATACCAGCTTTAAAGAGGTTGTCGCTGATTTTCATAAAGATCCAAAATCAGTCAAGATAGGTGGCGGTTCGGTTAAAGGCAGTATGGATCACCTTGTACCTGCTATGGTATTCCAGGCTGCAGGAGAAGATCCACTGAAACTTAAATATATCCCCTATGACGCGGGTGGAAAAGCCATGGCCGGCCTTCTTTCCGGAGATGTCCAGGTACTCTCCACCGGTTTTGGCGAAGCTCTCGGGCTTGCCAACCAGGGAGAAGTGAGAATTCTGGCGGTAACCTCCGAAGAGCGATTGAGCCAGGCTCCTGATGCTCCCACGGTAAAGGAACTTGGTTACGATGTCACATTTGCCAACTGGCGTGGATTTTTCGGCATTCCCGGCCTGTCAAAGGATAAGGCTGAAGCGTACAGAGCGTTGCTGAAAAAAATGTATGACACCCCGGAATGGGAAGAAATTCGTACTAAACGCGGCTGGCAGAATCTTTATCAGCCCGGAGACGAATTTTATGCCTTCCTTGAAGCTCAGGAAAAGGATCTTGGGAGCATGATGCGTAAGCTAGGATTTCTTAAGTAATGTAGAAATACAGGTAAATAGGCTGAAGGCTGTTAGGAAAAGCAATAGTACAGTACCTTCAAGGTATCTCCTTGCAGTCTGAATGAATACAACCTAAATAACCGCTTGTTTCTTTGGCACGATAATCGGGGCAGGTTTGTACTGATAACCTGCCCCGCAACTGCAACACCAATTCCACAGGGAGTTTCGTATGGCACGAGAGAAGGTAGGAGCATTGGTCATACTCCTTTTTTCAGTAGCCTATGGCTTGATGGCTACCAAAATACCTCTTTCATTTCTTTCACGGCAGGAGGTATTCACAGCTCGCACCATGCCCTATGGACTTGCTGTTGCCGGAATAGTTCTCTCTCTGGCCATTATAATTTTGCCGACTGTTGATCCTGAAGGGGAAAAGAGCCTTGCCGAAGAAACCAGGGGAATGGACTGGGCAACTGCTATTCTGCTGGTGGCCCTCATGCTGCTGTTCGGACTGGTTATGAAATGGCTGGGTTTCATTCTCTCCTCCATTATTTTCCTACTCTGCGGTTTCTGGATCATGGGTGAAAGACGCATCATCTTCATGATTCTTTCAGCAGTTCCTCTTGTAATCATTCTCTGGTGCATCATGTCTCTCTTACTCGGTGTTTATATTGCACCTGGTGAAATCTTTTATCAGCTGGGGGTGCTCTGATGTGGGAAGGAATGATAGGCGGTATGATGACCGGAATCACCACCACCCTGATTCCCATAAACATCGCCATGGTTCTTATGGGGTGCTTTGCCGGAAGTTTCATCGGCATGCTGCCGGGGCTCGGCCCTATCACAGCAGTGGCCCTGATGATACCGGTAACCTATGGTCTTGATCCCACCACCGGCATGGTGCTTCTTTCCGGTGTTTACTATGGAGCAATATTCGGCGGTTCAACCTCTTCCATTCTGATTAATGCACCCGGTGAAGCCGCAACAGTGGCAACAGCTCTGGATGGTTATCCCCTGGCCCGCCAGGGATACCCGGGAAAGGCGTTGGCCATTGCCGCCTATTCCTCATTTTCAGGCGGCACCATTGCTGTTGTTCTGCTTATGTTTTTCGCACCCATGCTGGCGAAAGTGGCAACCAGTTTTCAGTCGGTGGACTATTTTGCCCTTATGATACTGGGCCTCACCGCTGTGTCAGCCTTTGCGGGGAAAGGCGGAGTACTAAAAGCTCTTCTTATGGTAATCTTGGGGCTTATGCTCTCAACCGTTGGCACGGACCAGACTTCCGGGATTCAGAGGTTCACCTTCGGCTCCCTTGAACTACTTGACGGTATAGAATTTTTGCTCCTTGCCATGGCAACCTTTGCCCTCACCGAAGCATTGTCGATCGTATTAAAAAGAGATGCCTCTTCAGATAGCCTTAAACCAAAAATGATCGGCTTCAAGAGTCTGAAAGTCACCAAAAAAGAGTTTAAATTTATCACCCCTACAATCCTGAGATCATCGATACTCGGCTTTTTTGTTGGTGTTTTACCCGGTGCTGGAGCAACACTCGGCTCCTTTATGTGTTATGGCATGGAGAGAAATCTGGCCTCAAAAGAGGAACAGAAAAAGTTCGGCAAGGGAAGCCTGCGCGGTCTGGCAGCACCCGAAACCGGAAATAATGCCGCCAGTTCAGGCTCATTTGTCCCATTGTTGACCCTGGGAATCCCCGGTTCAGGAACAACTGCTGTTATGCTCGGTGCCCTTATTGCCTATGGTATAGAACCGGGCCCCCGTATGTTTGTTGAACGTCCCGATGTATTCTGGGGTGTGATTATGTCCATGTACCTGGGCAATGTTTTCCTGCTCTTTCTCAACCTGCCGATGATTCCATATTTTGCCAGACTGCTGGCGATACCCCGTAAGATCATGGTACCGGTAATCCTCTTTTTCTCCCTGATGGGAGTCTATCTTGTCACCTTTAATGATTTTGACATACAGATGATGGTATTCTTCTGTATCGCAGCCATGGCATTGCGGTTGATGAATTTTCCAATGGCACCTCTTTTGCTGGGATTTATCCTGGGCGGCCTGATGGAGGACAACCTGAGAAGAGGATTAATGATTTATGATGACTCCATATCCTTTATGTGGGAGAGGCCTACTACACTGGGCATCAACCTTATTACAATATTTATCCTGTCACTGCCTCTTACCCGTTCCCTGTTAGGCAGCTTCAGGAAAAAGAAGCGGCCTCAATCTACCTGAG
>JAUVON010000075.1 GCA_030599175.1 Desulfobulbaceae bacterium
AAAAGGAAAACGTCGGATTCGATTTCCTGGATAAATTCATGTTTCTTGAGCGTGAAATTTGCGTAGGAGCTGCCTTCGGTGAATGTCATATTTTACCTTATATATGCGTTGAAAGTTTGGCAGTCGCTATGCTTCTGCGGGGTTCGTCTGGAGGCCAGACTCCTACATGAGCCTGCACGCTGTAGGAGCCTGGCATCCAGGCGAATGTTAACTTTGTTAAAAATTCTTTTCTGAATCGAGTAAGAGTGTAACCGGCCCATCGTTAACAAGTTCTATCTCCATCATGGCTCGGAAGGTACCGGTGGCGGTTTTTATCCCTCGACTCTTTATCTCTTCAATAAACCGGTCATAGATCGGTTCGGCAATTTCCGGCGGTGCTGCGCTCGAGTAGCCGGGTCGTCGCCCTTTACGGCAATCACCATAGAGAGTGAATTGCGAGACAATAAGCATCTCTGCGTTAATGTCTGCAAGAGAACGGTTCATTTTTCCTTCGTCGTCTTCAAAAATGCGCAGGTTAACTATTTTATCAGCCATCCATTGCAGATTTCTGGTGGTATCATCACCATGGATGCCGAGCAGTACAACCAGTCCATGACTAATTTTTTCTGTGATGTTACCATCAATTCGTACGGATGCACGATTGACTCGTTGAATAACGGCACGCATGTTTACTCCTGTTGAGAGTTTGAGGGAATGGGAAAAGGGGCTTGAGTGAAATTAGAATATTGAACTCCGGTTTAAGGGATTCGCCTGGAGGCCAGGCTCCTACATGAAAGCCGTATTTACAATATAAATGAATTTTTTACTACCCCCTGTAGGAGCCTGGCCTCCAGGCGATTGATAGACTCTGATCTCAAATATGTGTTATTTTTTAAAAAAAAGTATACTTTAGTCGGATGAACCCTATTTTATGATGTTTCATAACTCATCCCTGGAGGGAATATGAAAAGCAGTCTTTTGTTGACGATCTTGAGGGTGACCGACACCAGAGGTTTATTTTACGAGTAAGTCCCAGGCAAACATTGCTCATGGCGCATAATATAGACATCGCAGACAGTGTTCCAGGTTTACAAATAGATAGCACCGTAGAATTTTACGGTGAATATGAGTGGAATGTGAAGGGCGGTGTCATCCATTGGACACATCATGATCCAGTTGGCTATCATTTAGATGGCTGGCTAAAATATGCCGGTAAAACATACCAGTAAAGGATTCGCCTGGATGCCAGGCTCCTACGGCGGGTAGGTTTCATGTAGGAGCCTGGCTTCCAGGCGATTGATAGGGATATATGGCTCGGGAAAATATGCATGGCTGCGATTTACGAAAAGGCCGGGTGTCGATACCGGGGCAGGTGTACAGCATCACTCTGGTAACCAGAAAGAGAGAACCCTTTTTTCGTGATTTTCGGTTGGCTCGAACCTTGATTGGGATTTTTCGTGAGTATGAGAAAAAGCAGGTTACAAAATCACTCTGTTTTGTGGTTATGCCGGATCATGTGCACTGGCTTCTGGAGTTGGGTAATAAAAAGGAGCTTTCAGCGGTTATTCAGAGTGTAAAATCACTGGCAAGCAAAAGAGCAGGACGGAAATTATGGCAGAAAGGGTTTTATGACCATGCCCTGCGCCGGGATGAGGATATTGCAGCAATAGCCAGATATATGGTGTTGAACCCTCAGCGTGCCGGATTGGTTGAGCATTATAACGATTATTCGCATTGGGATGCTGTCTTGCTTTGAGCAGGGTTCGCCTGGTAAAAGAATCGCCTGGATGCCAGGCTCCTACAGGGGGTGTTCATAAATATAGCCTTCATGTAGGAGCCTGGCATCCAGGCGATTGTTAACTTACACCTGGGCACTTACAACGGCAAGCAGCTGTGCCGGTTTGTCCCCAAGGCAGTAAAGCGTGTGGCTGCGGGATGAATCCAGATAGACACTGTCTCCCTGCTCGAGATTATATTCTTTTCCATCATAAAAAAGCCCTATCGTCCCGGATACAACATATAAAAACTCCTGGCCGTCATGGGAAATGGGTGGCCCTTTTGGCAGATTTGGGTCGAAAATCAACATAAAAGGCTCCATGATATGACCGACAGTTCCCGGGCGGGTCAGGGAATCGTAGGCGTATCCCTGTTCGGTATTGCCCCGCTGTCCCATATGTGATTTTCCTGCACGGCAGATGGTCAAAGCCTCCGACACCGTGCCCCCACCGTGCAGCAACCCTTCTATCTTCGATCCCAGGACCCTGGAAATCATGATAATCACGCCAACGGAAGGTACGGCAGTTCCGTTCTCAAAAGCCTTCAGCCGGGCAAGTTTTATGCCGGTCAGCTTGCAGACCTCCTGCTGTGTCAGTCCCTGAGCTTCCCGTAATTTTTGAATACGTTCGCCAACATACTTGCGCATAGTTGTCCCCTTTTTAACCAGTTTTGATATCACGTATGGCAGGCATAATCCTTCCACTCATTGCCCGCAACTGATGCCAGTATCGTTCGATATTCGGGCGAATAGCTTCTTCGGTTACTCCGGACTTTCTGAATCGTCGCTGAAGAGAAAGATACATTAACAGGGCTTCGCTTGAAAAGTCCGGTTCGATATTGATCGTATAATGATCACCGTCAAATACTTCAAAAACAGGAAAAAGACCGGATCGAACAGCCAGGCGAACCAGTTCGATACTCACGGCAGGCTCGGACTTCCAACCGGTTGGGCAGGGTGAGAGTACGTGCAGAAAACGGAATCCCTTGACATTTAAGGCAAACCTGAGTTTACGCAGAGTGTCATCAGCATGGGCAAGGGAGATCGAGGCTGCATAGGGAATATGGTGGGCGGCCATGATGCCCATGATATCCTTTTTTACTTCAGACTTGCCGCCCAGGGTAGTTGTGGTACTGGCACCGGTGGGGGTGGCAGATGAACGCTGCCCACCAGTGTTTCCGTAGATCTCGTTGTCGTAACAGATATAGAGGATATCTTCATTTCTCTCGGCGGCAGCCGACAGGGTGCCCATGCCGATGTCGTAGGTTCCTCCATCACCGGCGAGACAGATGACCCGGGTTTCCTCATTGTTCAGCTGCGCCACGCTGGCAACACCTGTGGCCACTGAAGCCCCGGCGGCAAAGGTGGTCAGGATCGTCGGTACGGAGATGGAGCTTTCCGGAAACATGCCGGTGGTAATAGCAGCGCAGCAGGCAGGGATGACGATTTTAATATCGTTGTTTTCGGCGGCCCGGCTCAGCATCTGCAGCAGGTTCGACATGCCGCACCCGCCGCAGTTTGTATTGCCCGGACGGAGCACAGGGGCTGAACGATCCTTCCTGGTTTGGGCCATTCCGTGAAGTGCTGGTTCATTCATCATGCTACCTCTACAATTTTCGGCACAGTTTCCGTTTGACACTGCTGGAGATCGGTGAGCAGGTTGATAATATGCTCTCGCCGGACATCACCACCTGCAACCCCCACCATATAGCCCTGGACTATGGCACCAGGATCGGCAAAGCCGCGAATTTCTCCCCAGAGCACGCCGCCGAAACCGAGACTGATGTTACGGTCGAGGACTGCAATTCGTTTTGTTCCTGCAAAATATTTACGTAAATCGTTTTCCGGCATTGGGCGGAACATTCGTACCCGTATCGAACCGACACGCTGTCCCTGTTCACGCAGTTGATCGACAACCCGTTCAGCCGTGGCTCCAATGGTTCCCATGGAGACAATCAGAGTATCGGCATCATCAGCATGATATGCGACCACCGGGTCGGCAACTCTTCGCCCGAAGATCTCTTCAAAAGAGTCCTGAATCTCGGTATAGACCGGGAGGGCTGCCGACATTGCCTGGTGGTGCTGGGTTCGATGGGCAACTGCCTGCTGAGGAATTTCAAGCTGTCCCAGGGTGTGGGCCGATTGGTTTAATCTATGGGGCACCTTTGTCGTGGGGAGAAAATGATCTACAAGTTTCTGCTCGGGGATTTCAACCTGGGCCATGGTATGTGACAGGATAAAACCATCCATACAGGATACAGCGGGCATCAATACACGTGGATCTTCAGCCAGCTTGAAAGCACAAAGCACTGTATCGAAAACTTCCTGATTGTCGGCACAGTAAAATTGCAGCCAGCCAAGATCTCTCAATAATAGAGAATCACCGTGATCGGCCCAGATATTCCAGGGAGGGCCAAGGGTTCTGTTGGACACAGCCATAACGATCGGCAGCCGATAGCTGGCGGCTGCCACACAGTTTTCGAGCATATAGGCAAGGCCGTTGGAGGAGGTGGCAGTAAAGGATCTGGCTCCTGCAGAGGAGGCTCCGATGCAGACTCCCATGGCGCTATGCTCGCTGTCAACCCGAACCACTTTGCCTTTTTCAATCTCCTGGCCGCAGAGATATTCCATGCACTCTGTTGTCGGAGTAATCGGGTAAACTCCACTGCAGAAACCTCTGGCGGTACGGTTTGCTCTTCCCGCCAGAGTCGCCGCCAGAGCAGCGGCATGGTTGGCACTTATCAGTTCAACAGACATCGATTATTCCTCCCGACTCTCTTTGTCATTCAGCTCCATGGCTCGTCGTGGACATTCAGCTACGCAGACACCGCAGCCTTTGCAATAATTCTCATCTACCCGATAGCCGTCTGCTGTGCGGTAGATTATCCCCTCGGGACAAAAAACCAGACAGGTATCACATCGGGTGCAACGGCCACAGGAAAAGCAGCGTTCAGCCTCTTCTTTACCCGAGAGTCCAAGATTAACTTCATCAAAGTTATTTTGATAATTTTCTAGGGTTTTATGCCGATCCTGGTGTGGTGCGAGAACAGGAAAGTGGGAGAAACGGATATGGGCCGGGGCCACCACTGAATTTTGTGAGATTTCTTCAGCCATGGGGTCAGTTCCGTCCAGACTTGCCAGAGCATTAAGAGCTGTCAGTCTGCCGCTGCCGATGGCATGGGTTACTGTGCCGTCAGCAGTCGAACAATCACCGGCACACCAGACATTGAGCGTTTTTTCTTCAAACCATCCCCTGGCATCACGTATCTGCCAGTCATCCGGTAGCATCTCCAGTTTGTTCTCCTGCCCCAGGGCAAGTAAAACTCTGGAACAGTTCAGCTCAGTCATCTGCTCTGTTACCAGTGGCCGCCGTCGGCCGTCAATATCGGCTTCGCCAAGTTCAACTTCAGCAAGAACAATACCGGCTACGCGCCCGACTCCCCGGAATGCAAGCGGCTGATGCAGAGGAAGGAGCTGCACGCCCTCTCGCAGGGCGTCTTCTATTTCTTCATCAATGGCAGTCATCTCCGCACGGCTTCGGCGATAGATGATTTTGACTGAAGATGCTCCACTGCGCAGAGCACTGCGGGCACAGTCGATAGCTGTGTTACCTCCACCGATAACAACTATGTCACCGGAAAGTTCAGTTGCCATTTTATCCGTTTGCCTGCGGGCTAGAAAAGTCAGCCCCTGTTCAATACCGTCCAGATCCTCCCCTGCGGCTGAGAGGGTATTGGGATCGCTGAACCCTTTACAGATAATCACTCCGTCATGTTCTTCATACAGGCGATCCATCTCCACCTTGTCGATGGGATGTGCGCATGTGCTGCGGATTCCTAAAGAGAGGATACGGCTAATATCCCGATCTAGAGCTTCTTCCGGTAAACGAAAGGACGGGATGCCGTAACGCAGCACGCCGCCAAGTTTTTTTTCTTTCTCAAAAATTGTAACATGATGACCGTGTAGAGCAAGTTGATAAGCAGCACTCAAGCCGGCGGGGCCTCCGCCGATCACGGCAAATGAATGGGCTTTTTCCACCTCCTTTTTTATCAAAACCAATTCAGAATGATCGGAGATCCATCGCTCCAGGCCGCGGATATTGACAGTCCCATCCATCAGTTTTCGGTTACATTCGTGCATGCAGGGGGCAGGGCATACCCGCCCGCAGACCGAGGGCAGGGGTTGGGTCTGCAGGAGGATTTCCATTGCTCTGTCCGATCCATACGTTTTAAGAGCCTGAATAAAACCAACCACATCGTTACCGGCAGGGCAGGCATAATTACAGGGAGCTATATGATCTTTGAAACCGGCCAGCTGAGTGGACCAGTCGCCGGTTTGTAACTTGGTCGGAACATCATCAAAGTGGTCAATCTGCTGTTTGACCGGTGGAAAGACGGTTACCAGTTCACCTCCAACGGCAGTTTCGGTATCCGCAGTGTTCGGTTGCCTGATCAGTTCGTTCGGGTAGGCCTCTCTGGCTGCAGCCATGTCTCCGGAAAGCCCAAGCCTGGTATATGCGTTTTCAAGCACATCAAATGATAAACCGAGGAGTCTGGCATAGGCACCGACGATTGTGGTATTGATGATAACCACACTGCTGGTACCTATGCCATGTTCCCGCGCTATACCGGTTGCATCAATGATACCCAGGCGGTAGTCGGTGAACTGTTCTGAATACTTTTCCAGTCGACTGCTGCTGTTGAGCAGAATAACAGCTCCGGGAGCTATACCGTCCAATATCCGGGTGCCGAGCAGGGCTGTGTCCAATACCAGCAGATGATGGGGACGGTAAACCTTGTTGCGATTTTTGATGACTATTTTGTTGACCCGGGTAAAAGCGCGTACCGGGGCACCGGAGCGTTCGGCTCCATAATCACCAAAGGTCTGCACATGGAGTCCCATCTCCGCATAGACTGCGGCAATCAATTTGGCGCAGGTCACTCCTCCCTGGCCGCCACGACCATGGAGCCGAATTTCTAAAGGTAAGGAGATATCACCAGGCAATTGCGCATTTACGGAGGCTTTGTTTTGTGAAGATTTTGATTTTTTCTGATTCATACCTGTTCCATCGCAGCAGTTTTCAGAGTAACCATTCCGTTTATAAGACTGGGAGTTGACTCCAGCTCTAAAAGCAATTCATTATTACCATATTTAGAGATACGTTGCATTGTGTTTACTCCTGTTTCTCTAACCCCTGCTCAATTAACAGGAGGATATGATCAACAGTAATGTTGTCTGATTCCCTGAAGTTACCAGAGAGACTGATGCTGCAGCCGGGACAGCCGGTTACCCAGATATCGGCTTCAACCGTCTCTGCAATCTTCCCTGCTTTGTTGCTTTGAAATATGTTCGGGATATCATCAAGGTTTGAATTATTTTCATGATTCGGTTAAAACATTTTTTAAACAATTATTCAGCGTGTTTTCGAGATCTCTGGTCTGAAGTCAGTTTGGAGCAATAATGATGGTTTCGTAAAAGCACATAATTTGATAAATTCTGACTTCGGGAAGATTTATTTAAAAAGGCTTGGGGTAACAGTGGCTGTAAAACATATTAATAATGAACTACTGCAGTTAACAGAAGATTTAATTCGTATACCTTCCACCTGTGAACGGTCTGGAACAATTTTACAGTGTGCTGATTTTATAGCAGAATGGCTCAACGAACATTCAATAAAGTATGAGCGATACGATATCAATGGAACTCCTTCTATAGTTGTTTTGCCTTCTGAGGGAGTCGGGACGAAGGTTCTGCTCATGGCCCATTTTGATGTTGTGGAAGTGGAAAATGAATCATTATTTTCACCATGGATTGAAAATGGCAGCCTTTATGGTCGGGGTGCAATTGATGATAAATACGCAGTTGCATTATCACTACTGCTTTTTCGAAAGCATCTGACAATCTTACAAGAAAGGGGGTTGACCCAGGAAGATATGTGTTTTGGACTTCTTCTAACAGGTGATGAAGAAGTCGGTGGCAGTAACGGGGCAGGAATTGTTGGTGAAAAGATAGAGACTGATTTTTTTATTGCCCTGGATGGCGGCAATCCAAGGTTGATTGTTATCAGAGAAAAGGGAATTATCCGGATCCGTCTGGAGGCGACAGGTAAAGCTGTGCATGCTGCACGACCGTGGCTGGGGCAGAATGCCTTTGATCTTCTGATAAAAGACTATATGGCCATTAAAGCACTTTTTACAGAAGAAAGTCCGGATCACTGGCATAAAACTGTTGCTTTGACAAGGTGTGAGGCCGGAAACGGTTCTGTAAATATTGTGCCTGGTCGGGCAAAGGCTATTCTTGATATACGTTATCCCGAGCATGATGATCCGGAGGAGATAATTGCAGCAATAGAAGAAGTTGTGGCCGGAAAAGTTGTCGTACAGGACAGGGCGGCTGTTTTTTTTGGCGGTGAATCCCCTTATTTTAGTCTTTTGCAAAAACACGCAAATGGAGCTGTTTTCGGTTTTGAACATGGCTCATCCGATGCCAGGTATCTGTCTGAAAGGAATATACCCGGGGCTATATGGGGTGCTGTTGGAGAAATGTCTCAGCATACTGAAGAAGAACACATTGTTCTTGATTCACTCTACGTTATGTTTGATAGTCTAGACGCATTTTTAAGAGAAACAGCAGAAAACTGAGGTGCAATGACAAACGGCAACTCCCATTTGCTCGAAGTGCAGGATCTGAAAACTTACTTCTATACTTTTGAAGGGGTTGCGCGTGCGGTGAACGGTGTTTCCTATCATCTTGACAGGGGAGAGGCCCTCGGCATCGTGGGAGAGTCGGGGTGCGGTAAGTCTGTTACAGCTTCCTCTATTATGCGGATCGTCCCGGATCCTCCTGGGAAAATAGTTGGAGGGCATATTTATTTTCATGGAGAGGATCTGACCAGGTTGAGCCAGAAGGCCATGCGACGTATCAGAGGTAGCCGGATCGCCATGATTTTCCAGGAGCCGATGACTTCTCTGAATCCGGTTTTCACCATAGGAAACCAGATTGCAGAGATGTTCACTCTTCATAAGGGAATGAACAAAAAAGAAGGTTTGGAAGCTGCTACTGAAATGCTGGAGAGAGTACAGATCCCTGCACCGCATAAACGAATTCATGAGTATCCGCATCAGTTGTCGGGTGGTATGCGGCAGAGGGCTATGATTGCAATGGCTCTTGCCTGTGACCCTGAACTGCTGATAGCCGATGAACCGACAACGGCCCTCGATGTTACGGTTCAGGCCCAGATACTTGATCTGATGAACAGGTTGAAAGATGAGTTGGATACGGCGATTCAGATGATCACCCATGATCTTGGAGTAATTGCTGAAATGTCGGATCGGATAGTTGTAATGTATGCCGGTCGCGTGGTTGAGGAGTCTGAAGCGGTTGAACTCTTTCAAAATAGCCTGCATCCGTACACCAAAGGGTTGCTGCAGTCGATCCCGGTTCTTGGAAGTCGCAGTAAGGGTGAGCAGAAGAGGTTGAGTGAGATAAAGGGGATGGTGCCCAGTCTCTATGATCTTCCCTTAGGATGTGCCTTCAGAGAGCGCTGCTCACAGGCCATGAAAATCTGCAGTGAGCAGGAACCTCCCCTGGATGCAGTCAACGAAAAGCATGCTGTGCGCTGTTGGCTTCATATTGGCCATTAAAATATGACCTATCTACTTAAAACAGAAGAGATGGAGGTACATTTCCCGATCAAAAAGGGGATAACCTCACGAACTGTTGGTCACGTACATGCGGTTGACGGTGTCAGTTTTCACCTCAACAAGGGGGAAACACTCGGCATTGTAGGGGAATCCGGATGCGGTAAGACAACAGCAGGTATGGCTCTGATGCACTTGACGCCGGTCACCGGGGGAAAAATCTGGTTTGAAGGCCGTGATATGGCTCAGCTATCATCTAAAGAACTACGTCGTCTGCGACGGAAAATGCAGCTTATTTTTCAGGATCCTTACTCTTCGCTCAATCCCAGGATGACTGTGAATCGGATTCTATCAGACCCTATGGACGTCCATTCCGTTTATACCGGGAAAAAAAGAGAGGAGAGGCTGGCATTTTTGCTGGAGACTGTAGGTTTGTCGCCTGAACAGGGGAGGCGTTACCCCCATGAGTTTTCTGGAGGGCAGCGTCAGAGAATTGGTATTGCCAGGGCCCTTGCACTTGATCCTGAGGTGATAATCGGAGATGAGCCGGTATCCGCTCTTGACGTTTCTATTCAGGCCCAGATTATCAACCTGCTTATGGACCTTAAAAAGGATTTTGACCTTTCTCTCATCATAATCTCCCATGATCTGGCTGTGGTTGAATATCTCTGTGATCGAATTCTTGTGATGTATCTGGGAAAGATAATTGAAGAGGCTCCTTACAGCACCCTGTATAGCAGCCCACAGCATCCTTATACCCAGGCGCTTCTCTCGGCTGCCCCACT
>JAUVON010000067.1 GCA_030599175.1 Desulfobulbaceae bacterium
ATATCCAAATCTGATATCATACCCTATGAAACAAAAACCTTCTCTATTTTTCGTGACAATTCAGATGAAAATAATTATAGTGAAAAGTTCGAGTCTGAATATTTTTCTATTGACACCAAATTTCAGACTTTGTATAAACACCGCAGTTTTGACACAAAAAAACAGATTGAGCGGGAATAACTCAGTGGTAGAGTGTAACCTTGCCAAGGTTGAAGTCGCGAGTTCGAATCTCGTTTCCCGCTCCACTAAAAATTCAAAAGGTTCGGCGATGCTCGGGCCTTTTTTTATTAACTGATCGACCATTTTGAGGGATACAATGAAAACTTATCTTGCTCCAGTCAACGAGATCGATAGAAAATGGTACGTTGTCGACGCAGAGGACAAGGTACTTGGACGTCTGGCATCTGAAATAGCCTCCCGTCTGCGTGGTAAACATAAACCAACGTTCTCATCCTTTATTGATAATGGCGATTTCATCGTAGTGACCAATGCAGAAAAGATTCGGCTCACCGGCAATAAACTGAACGATAAAAAGTACTATAGACACACCGGATTTGTTGGTGGGATCAAAGAAATCAATGCTAAAGAACTTCTGGAAAAAAATCCTACCTCACTCGTCACCGCCGCAGTTAAGGGCATGCTCCCAAAAAACAAACTCGGACGTGCCCAACTTAAAAAACTGAAGGTGTACGCCGGCAAAGATCATCCACATGCAGCTCAACAACCTGCTGTATTAGATATTTAATCCTGGAGAAAACTACATGGCTCAAGATCGATTTTACGCCACTGGAAAAAGAAAGAATGCTATTGCCAGAGTGTGGCTCAGCCCTGGAACCGGCAAAGTAATTGTCAACAAAATGGAAGCTGATGATTATTTCGGCCGGATTTTTAAAGATCACAAAATTGAAAAACCTTTTAAAGTTACCGAAACAAGCGAACAGTTTGATGTTATCGCCACTTTGAAAGGCGGCGGTAAAGCTGCCCAGGTAGATGCTTTATGTCACGGTATCGCCAGAGCTCTTCTTGTGACCAACCCTGAAACCCGGTTGCCCCTTAAACAATCCGGCCTTCTCACTCGTGATCCTCGGGTTAAAGAGCGTAAAAAATACGGACAAAAAGGCGCTCGCGCAAAATTCCAGTTCTCTAAACGTTAGGACTTTTTCTCCAACACTTCTTTTTTTACCGGGTCAAGCCGGTAATAGGCGAAGAACTGTAATTATAGGTACAATTTGCAAAGGGAATGACAGTTCTGCTGTTATTCCCTTTTTTTATTTTTTATGGGGAGATTATAATAATGATGAACGTTGGTATTATTGGTGCTTCCGGCTACACAGGAGCAGAATTGGCCAGGATACTGTGTAATCACCCGGAGGTTAACATCACAGTTGCGACATCGAGACAATTTGCAGGCCAACCGCTTTCCAGAATATTCCCAAACCTGGGTAACCGGCTTGATATTATTTGCGAGAACCTATCACCTGTACAGCTAAAAGGAAAGGCAGACTTTTTCTTTACTGCGGTACCGCATAAAACAGCAATGGACATTGTACCGGAACTCTTGTCTGCCGGGAACAAAGTAGTAGACCTATCTGCTGATTTTCGTATTCGGGATCGTACCACATATGAGAAATGGTACCAGCCTCACACCTCGGACCATTTACTTGCTGAAGCAGTCTATGGCCTTCCAGAAATCTACAGGGAAGCTATTGTAAAAAGCAGGCTGGTAGCAAACCCCGGCTGTTACCCAACGTCTATCATTCTAGGGTTGGCTCCTTTGCTTGAAGCAGGCGCAATCCAGCATCATACAATCATTGCAGACTCGAAATCAGGAGCCTCCGGTGCGGGTCGTGTAGCTCAGGTAGGTTCGCTTTTCTGTGAAGTACATGACGGATTTAAACCATATAAAGTGGGAAGGAGTCACAGACACACTCCGGAGATAGAACAGGAACTCAGCTCATTTGCCGGAGAAAAAGTAACCATTACGTTCACTCCACATCTTCTGCCAATATCACGGGGGATTTTGAGTACAGTGTATGGTAACCTCAATCCTGGTTTCAACACGACCGCAATCAGCGAACTCTACGGGGAAAAGTATTCTTCACAGTCTTTTATCCGTTTGCTTGACGAAGATACTTTCCCTGCCACACAATACGTGCGAGGCTCTAATTTCTGTGACATTGGTTTTAAAATAGATTCTGTCACCAACCGAATTATCATCATGACTGCCATTGACAATGTGGTAAAAGGTGCCGCCGGCCAGGCTGTCCAGAATATGAACCTGATGTGCGGCTTTAAAGAGGCAGCCGGCCTGGAAACTATTCCTCTATTTCCATAAAGTCTATCTCAAGCGATAACGGTCTTCATGGATCATTTACTCAGCAATATCAAGATTCTCATTGCCTATGATGGAACAGAATTCAGTGGATGGCAGAGGCAGAAACAGTGCAGAACCATTCAGGGCGAGATAGAAGCCTCTATTAACAGGATGACACAGGAGAAGATTTCTTTGCATGGGGCCGGCAGAACCGATGCAGGTGTCCATGCTGAAGAAATGACAGCACATTTTAAAACTTCTCGAGGAATCCCCGCTGAAGATTTTTCCCGGAGTCTCAACTCAATGCTTCCAGGTGCTATCAGAATCCTTGCTGCAAGTAAAGTTGATGACAACTTTCATGCGAGATACTCAGCTGTGGGAAAGCAGTACCGATATACCATTTTTACCGGAAAGATCCAGCCACCATCAAGACGACTTTACTCGTTACATGTTAGAGACGACCTCAATCTGCTGACAGTCCGAAAATGTTTGGAACAACTTGAAGGTACCCATGATTTTTCATCTTTTGAAAATTCAGGATCAAGGAACAGGGAAGATACTTCCGGACGCGGTGCGGTCAGAACCATTTTTCAGGCATCGCTAAGCAGAACGGATAACGACCTGCTGATGTTCGACTTTACCGGAGATGGTTTTTTACGCAACATGGTTCGCAATATGGTAGGTTCTCTTCTTGATTCAGGACGGGAACGGCTGTCACCGGATACGTTTAGTGAGATTTTACGTTCAAAAAACAGAACTCTTGCAAGCCCTACAGCTCCCCCTCACGGGTTAAGCCTGATAAAAGTCCTTTACTGATCCTTGATGGCGTCGTAAAAAGTCCGATCTCCTTCGTTGTAGGCTTTTCTCAGAACCTCAACATACCACATGTATTGTTAAGGGCCTGAGAAAAACACTACGCCTTGTATATCGAACTTTTTGACTTAGCCATCTCAGCTTTTGAATGACCTTTTTACGAGTTTGTCATCCTTCAAAGCAGTGTTATTTTTTCACCGCTGAATACCTTGCCAGCAGAGATTGCAGTTTCCACGGGGAAGAAAGACATATCCGTGAATCATTGCAGAGAGTCATCACCTCACAAAATGAAAGGAACTCTGTATGAGCATCACTTAATTCAGAATCTATCCGCTGAATTATATTGAGCTGCCTTTTCATATCAAGACCGGCAATTTTCAGACTTCTCAGCCAGCCGTTCTCAACTTCACGACATATAGTGAGGGCAGAGAGACAGGTTATGCCGGCACCGGATTCGACTGCTCTTTTGATAGCCTCGGGATGCCCCATCTCCATGACTATATTTATATCATCCATATAGTTTCCAAATTTACTGCGAATGGTGGCAACAGTCCCGGAGCCATGTTCACGCATAATCCACTTCTTCCCCTTCAGATCGCTTTCCATATCAAAAACTTCGTTTTGGGCCAAGGGGTCAGTCGGACCACACAGCACCATCAGTTCATCGTTAAACCAGGGTTTAGAAAGTACCTCGTCTTTACCCGACAGCGGCCCTTCCACAAAACCAAGATCCATTTCCCTGTCCAAAACAAGCTTTTCTGAATACATTGTGTTGTACACAAGCATGTTGATATGTACTTTAGGGTGAACACGTTTAAAGGCACCAATGAGATAGGGAAGGATGTAGTTTCCCAAAGTTGTACTTGCAACCATCTCTATATTTCCTTCAAGTGTGTCATTTCGCTCAGACATGATCGATTCGATACTGCCTACCTGACTGGTAATATCCTTTGCAAGAGGTAACAGATAGCGTCCCCGGGCATTGAGCAGCAGACTTCTTCCATGCCTGTCGAAAAGAGATCCACCGAGCTGATTCTCCAGCTCTGCCAGTGCCATACTCACTGCAGACTGAGTAACGAAAAGCTTCTTACTGGCTTTCGTCACTTGGGCAGTTTCGGCGACAGCTATAAATATTTCTAATTGTCTCAATGTGATAGACATGGCAGAACCCTGGTTTCCTATTCAGTATTATTGATACTTTGTATCGTTTTTCTTTACTAACGTTTTGCCAATATATCATTTTTGAGAACTTTCTCAAGTCTTTTTCCTGCAAGGATTTCCAATGAGTACAGGCATCCCGAAGCACCACAACGTAGCATATTCCTGCGAAATTCCTGTTGACACCCTTATCACAATTATTTAAATTACGCCGGATTCAGTCATTCGCTTAAATGTCTACCATCAATGATAACGCTTGGCAAAGTTGTATTTTGTCTCCAATACAATCTTAACAAGGAATCACAATGGAACAAGAGTTCACTACTTTCCTTTATCAAAAAGATGTGCTCTGGGTTGCAGCGTTTACCCTTGGCGGATTATCATTTGCGCTTGGCCCCATCGCAATTGTCTACTTATTGATGCCCAATAAGACACGGCAGATCGACAACAAATCCCTCCAGGCCATTGAATGCGGTATGGATCCTATTGGCGACCCATGGATCCGATACGGCGTTGTTTTCTACCTCTATGCTCTCATTTTTCTTGCCTTTGACGTCGACGTTCTTTTTCTCTTTCCTGTTGCCGTAGCATATAACGATCCTGTGTTTGCATCGTCTATTCGTGATTTTGTCGAAATTTTACTGTTTGTTGGAATCTTATCACTGGCTGTGGTCTATGCTTGGATTAAGGGAGTATTTAAGTGGGAACGCAAAACGTACCTTCGTCGTTAGTTCAATTTGCAATAGCAGATAAACTCATCAATATAGGCAGGGCAAACTCACTGTGGCCCCTGACCTTTGGCATCGCCTGCTGCGCTATCGAAATGATGGCTACCGGCTGTGCCAGATTTGATATGTCCCGGTTCGGAGCAGAGGTTTTCCGTCCATCTCCACGACAAAGTGATGTAATGATCGTCGCAGGAACCATTACCAAAAAAATGATGCCCGGTATAAAAGTTCTGTATGACCAGATGCCTGAGCCAAAATGGGTAATGGCTCTTGGCAATTGCGCCATTTCCGGTGGCCCATTTGCCTTTGAAGGTCAATACTCCATTGTCCTTGGTGCGGATGAATTCCTCCCCGTAGATGTCTATGTTCCGGGATGTCCGCCAAGACCGGAGGCACTGTTGCAGGGTATTATTGAACTTGAGCATCTGATTTCTGACTGGAAGCGATGGAAAAACCCTGAAATTGCTTAATTTCTTTCTCTTACAGAACCTGGCCTCAATAACTGAGTCTCTTTTGCAGCCTTTCGGAGTATTACAATATGATTATTGAAAAGACAAAGCTGGCTTTCCAGGATTTGTTTCCGGCAACTGAACCTGAACCTCCCCCAATCGAGGAGCCAGACGAGGAAGTTGAGGAAGAAAAGGGAAAAAAAGCAAAAGTTAAAAAAGAGCCAAGGCAAAACGGAGTCATTGAATGTAATTATGCCGTCCATGGATATCATCTTGACGCCCAGGTCGCCCCGGATCAACTCATCGAAGCCATCACTATTGTCGATGAGGCTGAATTTTTTATAGAGAGTATTACCGGAGTTGACTGGATTAAAGAAGACCAGATTGAGGTAGTTTACGATTTCAGTCGATACGACTTTCAGACTTGTCGGGTTGTTATCAGGACGAGGGTTGACCGTGACAATCCTGTTGTCCCGACAATCACCACCATTTATGCCGGTGCTAACTGGCATGAACGTGAGACACATGATTTTTTCGGTATAAAATTTGACGGACACCCACACCTTATCCCGCTGCTCCTTCCCGAAGATGCAGATTTCCATCCACTCTTAAAGGATTTCAAGGCATGAGTTCTCCAATTCAACTCCAACCAGACGAGACATTTGTTCTCAATGTTGGCCCACAGCACCCCGCCACTCATGGTGTGCTCAGAGTCAAGATGGAAATGAATGGCGAGTACATCGTCAACGCTGAAACCGTTATCGGATATATCCATCGAATGCATGAAAAAATGGGGGAAAATAAAACCTATCCCCAGTATCTAATGAATCTCAGCCGAATGGACTATCTGGGCGCTTTGGGCTACTCTCACGGTCACGTACTCGTAGTTGAAAAAGCTGCAGGAATTGAGGTTCCTGAGCGTGCTGAGTATATCAGGGCCATAATGGTAGAGCTGAACCGTGTTGCTTCCCACCTCTTCTGGTTTGGTGCATTTGTCATGGATCTCGGCGGATTCAGTCCGCTTATGTATGCACTTCAGGATCGGGAATATATTCTGGATATGCTGGAGGCGGTTACCGGATCCCGGCTTACCTATTGCTATTTCAGATTTGGCGGGCTTTACAACGATATTGACGACGACTTTATAGATGCCGCCAGGCGGTTTATTCCACGCATGCGCAAGTCTCTGATAAAATACGACAAACTTGTAACGGGCAATATCATTTTTCGTAAACGCCTCGAAGGCAATGCACTGCTGTCAAAAGAGACATGTCGTAAGTACGGTGCTTCAAGTGCGGTCGCCCGAGGCTCTGGTATTAATTTTGATGTGCGAAAAAATGAGCCCTATTCCGTCTATCCTGATTTCGATTTTGATGTCCCTGTGTATCATGAAGGCGACTCTCTTGCACGTTACATGGTTCGGATGGAAGAAATGGAGCAATCTCTTCGCATAATTGAGCAGGGATTGGATAAACTTCCCGACGGACCGATAATGCCAAAGAAAAAACCGAAACTGATAAAACCCCCTGCGGGAGATTATTACCAGGCGGTTGAAACCGCCAGGGGAAGTTTCGGTGTCCGGTTGGTAAGTGATGGGACTAAAACCCCATACCGCCTGAAGCTCAGATCCCCGACGTACTCCAATATGCACTTATTTGATGAATCATGCAGAGGTATGATGATCATGGACGCTCTTGCATTCATGGGCAGCCTTGATCTGGTCATTCCCGAGATAGACAGGTAAGAGGAAACTATTTATGAGCTTAACACTCCTGAATGTAATTTTTGCAGTTGTCGTGGCTATCGCTTTTGCCGCAGCCAACGCCGCCTACCTTGTCTGGGCTGAAAGGAGAGGGGCCGCACGTATTCAACGCCGCCCCGGCCCCAATATTAATGGCCCTTTTGGACTGCTCCAGCCCCCACTTGACGGCATAAAGTTGATGGCAAAACAGCTCATAATCCCGGGTGGTGCCGACAAGGTTCTTTTCATCGCGGCCCCCGTACTTGCAATGTACCCGGCCATCATGAGTTTCGTCACGATTCCTTTCAGCGACACAATTGTTGCCCATAATATTAATGTTGGAATCCTGATGATCTTTGCTTTTGCCTCCACAGGCAGCATGTCTTTGATCTTTGCAGGCTGGAGTTCGCGCAATAAATATTCCATGATGTCTGCCGTCCGTGCAGTGTCTCAGTCGGTAGCTTACGAAATCCCGATGCTTATCACAACGATTACAGTTGTGATGATCGCCGGTTCCATGGATCTTATGGAGATTGTACATCAGCAGTCCAGGTCTATTTTACACTGGAATATTTTTCCACTGCTGGGCAAATCCCACAATTTATTGATGCCCGCCTCTTTTCTTATCTTTTTCATCTGTACTCTCGCTGAAACCAACCGTGCACCGTTTGATCTTGGCGAAGCAGAAAGTGAACTGGTCGCAGGATTTCATACGGAATACGGCAGTATGGGGTTTGGCCTGTTCTTTATGGGTGAATATGCCAACATAGTCATCGGTGCCTGCATGACTACAATACTCTTTTTAGGTGGATGGAGTTGTCCTTTTGGGCTCTTCCCCGGGGTATGGTGGTTCCTCCTCAAGCTCTACCTGCTGATAGCAACATTTATCTGGATACGGTGGACCTTTCCCCGTACAACCATCTATGGACTGTTGAATCTTTCCTGGAAGATTCTTATTCCTCTCTCTCTTGTCAACCTCCTGCTTACTGCAGGATTAATAAAGGTGTTTTGAAATGGTCACCTACTTTAAAGACATTTACAGTGGCCTGGTAAGCCTTTTTATCGGCATGGAGGTCACCTTCAAAGAATTTTTCAAGCCCACTGTTACCGTTCAATATCCCTATGAAACTCTCACCATGACAGAGAAATACCGGGGACATGTTGAGCTTATTGAAAATGATGAAGGAAAACCTAACTGTATCGTTTGCGGTCTTTGTCAGAGGGCCTGTCCTTCTGCCTGCATCACTCTTGCCGGGGTAAAACCGGAAGGTGAGAAAAAAAAGGTTTTGACTAAATACATTCTCGACTTCACCAGATGTTCTCTCTGTGGCTCGTGCGTTGAATCCTGTAATTTTAACGCCCTGGAGTTTTCAAAAGAATACAACCTTGCATCTACCCGCAGAGAAGATTTCATCTTTGATCTCCTTCAACGCCTTGAGGACAGAAACAAATGATCTCTTCCACACCTATAGCAGCTCCCCCTGCTCTATTCAGCGCAGATGGTTTAGTCGGGGTTATCTTTCTCGTCATGATTGGTGTTACAATTATTGGCGGTTTCATAGCCTGCAACTCTGAACGACTGGTCAGGGCAGTGGCCGGTTTGATTGTCTGTTTCGTTGGAGTTGCAGGGTTGTACTACTTCCTCAACTCACCTTTTGTTGCCATGATGCAGGTGCTTATATATGTAGGAGCAGTTGCGGTAACCATCTCATTTGCCATCATGCTCGCCGCCCCTGAAGAACAAAAGAAAATTGGTGTTTCCGGCCCCCTTGTCGGACCGTTTGGCTTCGGCACCGCCGCCCTTATCGCCGGAGGATTTTCAGTTCTCGCGATTAGAACGGAGTGGCCGGTCATCGCAAAAATCAATGATGGCTCCATAAAAAAGATCGGAATTCAGCTTTTGACAGATTACTCGATGGTCTTTGAACTCATTTCCATTGTACTCCTTATAGCAATTATCGGCGCTTTGGTTATTGCCCGTGTCGAGAGGAAAAACTGATGTCGGTTCTTACCCTGCATAATAGTCTTAATTCATTTCTCATCCTTGGTGCCCTCTTATTTGGTATGGGGGTATACGGAATTGTTACCCGAAAAACTTTTATCGGAATGCTCATTGCTGCGGAACTACTTTTGGCCGGAGCCTCTGTAAACTTTATGGCTTTCAACAGATTTACCGCACCGGATCCTGTTGTTGGCCAGATTTTCACGCTCTTTATCATGGCAATTGCTGCAGCAGAAGCGGCTATCGGACTCAGTATCGTCATAGCTGTCTATCACCATTACAAATCGATTGACGCTGAAGACGCTGTACAACTAAAAGGTTAGCTATGGAGCCATCTGGCATGGACTACAAACTACTCATTGCTCTGCTCATCCCGCTCATCGCAACTCTAGGGGTCATGTTCAGAGGTGACAACGAAAATGTACGGGAAGGAATTTCCTCAATCTCCTCTATTCTCCTCCTTCTTGTTGTTGGATCAATGGTTCCTGCTGTGTTGAAGGGCAACACCCTCTTCTTTCATATGTTTACCATTCTCCCCGGCGTGACAATAGCTCTTCGTGCTGACGCAATGTCGATGATTTTTGCCATTGTAGCGTCCTCACTCTGGACAATTGCTGTTTTCTATTCCATGGGTTATATGCGCAGCCTGAAAGAGCATGCGCAAACCCGCTTTAACGCCTGTTTTGCTCTTGCAATCTTCGGTGCAATCGGAGTTGCTTTCTCCGACAATCTTTTCACCATGTATCTTTTTTATGAGATTGTCTCCATCTGTACCTATCCCCTGGTCGCACATCATCAGGACGAAGAGGGGTACAATGGTGGAAGAAAATACATTGTTTATCTAACTACAACAGCGAAGGCTTTTCTGCTTCCTGCCATGATTCTCATCTATGTTCTTACCGGTACTTTGGATTTTGCACCAAACATTTCCACCGGCATCTTCCCACCGGATATCAACAAGACTCTGGTTATCATGCTCTATATTTTTTGTATATTCGGCTTTGCAAAAAATGGTATCATGCCGTTCCACCACTGGCTGCCGGGGGCAATGGTTGCCCCCACCCCGGTCTCTGCACTCCTCCATGCCGTTGCTGTTGTTAAGGTTGGTGTGTTTTGTACCACCAGAGTCATGCTCTATATCTTTGGTACTGAAACGATGCATGCACTCAACCTCGGTATACCAACTGCCTATTTCGTCGGTTTCACAGTCCTGGCCGCTTCCATTATTGCCTTATCCAAAGATAACCTGAAAGCACGACTTGCATATTCTACTGTGAGCCAGCTCTCCTATATAATTATGGGTGTAGCTCTGCTAACCGATCCCGGAATCCAGGGCGGCCTGATTCATATAGTCAATCATGGCTTCGCCAAGATCACCCTGTTTTTCTGTGCTGGTGCCATCTACGTTGCATCCCATAAGAAACATATCTCTGAAATGGAT
>JAUVON010000179.1 GCA_030599175.1 Desulfobulbaceae bacterium
TCAACATCACTATCATAATTATGCCGATGAATTTACGTATTATAGGCAATAGAGTCTGGGTGCGATCAAGCAGAGGTGCACCTCCCCATTCACTTTCACCGCTTTCATCCTCTTCAGCAGTCGCTTCTTCACTGCTGGCCAGCAAGTTGCTGATAATTTTATCAATCAGCCGCCATAATATCATAAAGATAATGACAATAAAGGTGACATTTTTCATGGCTGTAACAACCAGAGGTGAATAAGTATTTTCAAAACCCCAGAGATGCAGCAGCCACAACAGGAGAAGGCCAGCTAAAATAAGCCGACTCAGAGATCGCAGGTATGAGTAGAGAAGACCAGGTTTATCGACAATTTCCTCTTCGTTTTCATCTGTTTCCTCAATCTCACGGTCACCTGATAATACATGAGTAAAAAACCGGAAAAACCAGCCGATAAGGTTATCAAGAACAAGAAAAATTGGGATAATTAACAGACTTACAGAAAAGGCTAACGTGAATTGGGAATCCGAGAGTAACAGTTTTCCACTCCAGATTACCCAGAGAATGAACAGATAGGTCTCCAACAGGTAAAGCCACGTCGAACCACCTATCACTGAATCTTTGAACAGTTTACGGGTAATAGTTTTACGATTTAAAACAAGAAGCAGTCCAGTCATCAAAATAAACATGGTACCAGACAAAAATTTGATAATGAACAGGCTGTCGCCCTTTAACCCCCCATATTTCAACAGGCCGATAGACATCAGCCCTATAGTGAGAACGGTAACGAAAATGGAGTTAATTCGGTGTACAATCATGGCGGTTTCATCATCCCAGGGAACCAGACGTATCCTGTCATCAACTGGAGAAAGCAGTATTGCTGACAGCAGGATAGTGATCCTGATGAAAATAATTGTGACGAGGATAGTAAGATAGGATGGGCAGATAATAGAGAAATAATCAGAGTAGAACAGTATGTAGGCAAGGTAGGAAATGGTAGTAAAAAGCAGAATCGAAACAACTTCAGGTGCAGCATTGACCAACCCAAGCCACAATTTCCAGTGCCACGAGAGAGTATCATCGGGTGATTCCGGCTGCAGCTTTTTCAATACAAAAAACCGAAATAACCGGTCAAAAACAGCGGCAATTGCAAATACAATGAAAAGCATGGAAAGCATGCTGGTGATGCTGGTAAACCCACTGATCCTGGCAAGAGTCCGGAAGGTCTTTTTCAGATCGTGGACTAATCGAATTTTGTTAATGTTAAGAATGGTTAGACGCCAATAGGCGAGCTGAGAAAAATTTTCAAGAAACAGCTGCATATTGATCAGGGTGTTTTTTGAAAAAAATGGTGTTTTTCTCTCGAGATGGATATCCTCCTGCAGACTGGCGGCTGGCTCGGCACCAGGCATATCTGACGACTGACTGTCTTCAGCGCCGCTGCCTGCATTTACAAGAGGGGGTAAAAAAGCGGAGGACGTTATGGCAGGTAGAAAAAAGATACAAAACATGAGTGTGATAGCTGTAGAGATCTGCTTTGTTTTGTAATGTTTAAAGTATTCTATCTTCACCATATAACAGCCTCTATTTTATTTTATTTATTTTACAAGAATTTCGTGAAGGAATTTATTTCGTTTACCAGCAGTTTATGTGTAAGTCACCTGTCTTCCGGCAGGAAAGGCGTCAGGAGAGATTATTCTTGCTCTAGAATCAAGAATTATTTGATACAAGTCAATTACTTTTTTAGAAATTTAGTTTCTAAATCATATTTCTGATGACTACAAAATATAGCTGGGATAGAGGGGAATTTAAACCATGGACATTACCATACCAACAAAATACTTATCCCGCTCGTCGGGGTTAGATATTTCCGAGCAGGATATAATCACTGCTATGAAAGCTATCCAGGGTTATATCGATATCACTCCCGGTGATTTCAAGGAAATTTATCAGGCGGCCTATACCCTTGCTATCCAGCGGTTATTCAATTCCTTTACAGCCACTGACCTCATGACCAAATCAGTACTGCTGGTTAGTCAGGAGATGGAGTTGGAAGAGGCTGCAGCCTTACTCGCAAAAAAGCATATCTCCGGCGCTCCAGTAGTCGACCACGAAAAGAAAATCGTTGGTATTGTTTCCGAAAAAGACTTCCTCAGGGAAATGGGGTTCGGCACCGAACCATCTATTATGCAGATTGCTACCTATTGCCTGCAGAACAAAAGCCGCATGATGGGGAAATTACATAACAGAACTGTTGGCGACATAATGACAAGACCGCCCATAACCGGTATCCCGGAGATGACAATCGGCACTGTTTCAACCCTCTTTGTTGATCAGAAGATTAATCGACTGCCAATTGTTGATAAGAACGGATTGACTGTCGGTATTGTTACCCGCACAGATCTTGCCCACTCCTACAGCGCCTTTGGCGGGAGGATATAGCTATGGACTACCTGCGAAAAATGAAAGGCAGTAGCCAGAGCCCTCCAGCCGTAAATCTGATTGAAGTACTCTGGTCCTGGATTGGTAGTTTTCTAGGCATCGCCGCCGTTTCTCTCATCCATTTTAAAATGCTTGATCAGACAGATTTGATACTGATCATCGGCTCGTTTGGCGCATCGGCGGTACTGATCTACGGTGCCATCCGCAGTCCTCTGGCCCAGCCAAGAAACCTGATCGGCGGCCATGTTCTCTCTGCAATCATAGGTGTAACAGCTTTTCAGCTGTTTAGTCAGCAACCCTGGCTCGCGGCGTCACTTGCGGTTTCCACCTCAATAGCCCTGATGCATCTCACAAAAACCCTCCATCCACCCGGTGGTGCCACTGCCCTGATCGCTGTAATCGGTGGCGACGGTATACACAGCCTGGGATATCTCTATGTCCTGATTCCAACAGCACTTGGTGCAACGGTGATGCTGCTCATCGCTCTTTTAGTCAATAACATCCCCAAAAACAGGCGTTATCCTGAATTCTGGTTATAAATGATAGCATTTTCAGAAAAGGATAAAAGGCCGAAACTTTTTATCCTTCCCTGTTCATTCTTCAAGTCCTAATCCCTTTCGTTTCATTTTGATTCGCTCGTCTATGAGCTCAGCCGCTTTAAACGGATCAGGTTCTATACCAAAGCATGCGCCGACCAGATCATCCAGTCCGCTGAGTGCCAAGTTGGTGACAATGGGAGATCCAGTAATATTGGGAGGATGTCCCAGGTGAGTGTAGATACCGGATGCTACAGCGTATGTTCCTATAGTTGCAGCTTTTTCAGAATACCATTCAGGTGATGAAGCGGCCAGCGGCAGGTCTGAAATGGAAACACCTATTTCATTAGCTAATAATGCTGCCAACTGGAGAATTCTGGCATTATCAACACAACTTCCCATATGAATAACCGGCGGGATTCCAAGAGCCCCACAGATTTCTTTTAGCCCGGGGCCTGCCTGTTCATTGACAGCTTCCAGGATTTTTTCAGAAACAATTGGATTGTGGCCATGGACCAGGATATTGACCTGATCTTTTTTTATAACACCAAGATTTACCTGTGCCATACGTGGAGAGGGAGTGCCAAATAGAATGTACAATGGGGACAAAATCCATGAAAAGATTTCAATGCATATAGTATGTTTAGGTTCTGAGAAAAACCTGCAACGAAGGAGATCGGAATTTTTACAACGTCTTCAAGAGGTATAAAATGCTAAATATAATTAAAGCAAAAGACAGACATTTTAGTGATAGTGGGTGGCTACAAACTTACTGGCTGTTTTCTTTCAGTAATTACCATGATCCACAGAATACAAATCACGGGACATTGCACGTCTTCAATGATGATATTGTCCAGCCACGAACAGGGTTTGGCACCCACCCGCACCGAGAAATGGAAATCATATCGATTGTACTCCATGGAGAGATGACACATAAAGATACCATGGGTAACGAAATGGTAATGAAGCAACACGACGTGCAGAGAATGACAGCAGGAACAGGGCTGCACCATTCCGAATGGAACGAGGGGGAGGATACTGTTGGATTTTTTCAAATCTGGATTCTTCCTGACAAGAATGGGCTGGAGCCTTCCTACGATCAGAAAAGTTTCGTGCCGGAATATTGGGAAAATAAGCTGGCATTAATCGCTTCACACCTGGTTCAAGATTATGCTGTGAAACTTAACTCTGAAGCACTGATTTATAGAGCAGGTCTGGATCCGGATCGTGAAGTATCATATAAATTCGATAAAGATCGCCGTCTGTTTCTTTATCTGATCGAAGGGCAGTTACTTGTGAATGATTTGAGTATTGAAAGACGCGATCAGGTTCGCATTAAAAATGAAGAACAGCTAGTTATAAGGGCACAGAAAAAGAGTGCCTTCGTGTTAATCGATGTTCCAGATCAGTAATGCTCCTGAAACGTTCAAGTTTCAAGATAATTGTAGATAAAAGTTTTAAAATACAATATTTTAAAAATCCTGGCAGGAAAGAGGAGGAAGAAGGTTTTTAATTATGATATATCAACCCTAGAGATAATGATGGATTTAAAACAGTATTGTCCTGAAAAACTGGTTTCCCCTGAAGCGGCTGTTCGTAATATAAAAAATGGCAGCAGGGTGTTCGTTGGAACAGGGTGCGGAGAGCCCCAGAGACTGATAAAGGCCATGGTGGGAAACCGATTGATTCAGGATATCGTCATCTATCAGATGCTCTCCTGGACCTTTGCACAATATATGGATGATGACGATTTCCTTGATCGGTTTTCCTTGAAGCTTTTTTTTATCAGCTATTACATGCGCCAGGCCACATTTGAGGGAAAGATCGATTATATTCCGGTCTATCTCTCCCAGATTCCTGAGCTCTTCAGCTCAAAGGAGATCGGGCTTGATGTTGCCCTGATTCAGGTAAGTCCACCGGATCGGTTTGGTTTCTGCAGCCTTGGAATTTCCGTTGATATTACTCTTTCCGGCATGCAGAATGCGGAAACGGTTATTGCCCAGGTCAACCCGGAGATGCCGAGAACATGGGGCGACAGCCTGGTTCATGTTGATGAGTTGGATTACCTGATCACCCATAAGGAACCTTTGCTGGAAGCGCTTCCAGAGTCCAAGAACCAGGAAGTAATCAAGAGGATTGGCCACTATATCCAGCAGCTGGTTGATGATGGCGCTACCCTGCAGATCGGATTCGGACATCTCCCTGATGCGGTTGTCTCCTATCTTTCTGATAAAAAAGATCTTGGCATGCATACCCAGGTCCTTACAGACGGCCTGCTTCCCCTGTTTGAGAAGAAAGCAGTGACCAACAGAAAAAAAACCTTACTCCCCGGCAGGGTGGTGGCATCCCTGTGCATGGGATCCAGAAAGCTTTACGATTATGTTGATAACAACCCTATGTTCTATTTCAGATCCTCCGAGTTTGTCAACGATCCCAACGTAATTGCGAAAAACGATAATTTTATCTCCATCAGTTCCGCCCTTGAAGTGGATCTTACAGGCCAGATATGCAGTGACTCCAAAGACTATCTTTTTTACAGCGGTATCGGCGACCAAGTGGATTTTATCCGGGGAAGCTCGATGTCCAAAGGCGGTTTTTCCATCATTGTTATTCCCTCCACAGCAGAGAATGGCAAAGTTTCCAGAATTGTTCCCCACTTGAGTGAAGGTGCAGGTGTTGCCACAACCAGAGGTGATATCGATATTGTTGTCACTGAATATGGGATTGCTGAACTCAGGAGAAAAAGCATCTACCAGAGGGTTATTGAGCTGGCCCAAGTGGCCCACCCCAAATTCAGGCAGTCGCTGATTGAAGAGGCTAAGAAGCGACGTTATATTTTTGGGGATCAGCTGCCTCCCACAACTGACGACCTGATGTTCCTGGATGTCTACAAACACTCCAACACTTTTGCCAACGACACGACCATTGAATTTCGTCCCCTGCTTCCCTCTGACGAGTTTGAGACAAGGCATTTTTTTTATTCCCTCCAGGAAGAGACCATCTACGGCAGATATTTCTATAAGCGGAAGGTTTTCTCCAGAGAAATGCTCCAGAAACAGTGGGCCAGTGTGGATTACCGCAGGAACATGAGCATTATCGGCTTCAGGCAGGTTGGCCGGAGCAAACAGATTGTGGCCATAGGGTCCTATTCAGAGTGTGAAAAAGACAAA
>JAUVON010000152.1 GCA_030599175.1 Desulfobulbaceae bacterium
AACCAGGGCGCCCGAGAAAAAAAGCTACGAATAAATAGAAAACGTGGTCTGTCCCCTGTTCTTACTGTTCTTATCATATCTATTTGATTTGTAATTCGGCAACTAATTTCAACCCTGCAGAACGTATTTTCCTTGACCAGGTAATCGATACAGATTTGTAGTCTTTCCAAATCGTGCTGATTCTCATGGAGGATAAGTAATCCCCTCTGAATTTACAGAACCAATAGCGAATATTTATTCATTTATGCGAAAGTTATATATTATCGTGAAGGAGAGGGTGGCATCGGTATGAAAGTATTTCCTGGGTGTTATAGAATTTTTCAGATAAACAGCGACACGATACAAAAGATTATAACTATCATGATAGCCTGCCAATCAGCTTTAACCATATTTAAAGGAGGGGAGGGACGATCCTCGTCAAAACAACGTGACTCCATGGCAGTCGCCAACCGCTGTGAACGATCTATCGTACGACGCATCACCGGAAGTACCAAACGAGACATTCGGGCAATGGGATTTTTACGTTGATCAATGGCTCGTGCACGCTGAGCATCAGATATTTCTCGTGTGGTGCTTAGGATCACCGGTATAAATCGTACAATGAGGCCCATCATAACCGCAATGCGCTTTTCAGGGACAAACGGGACTGGGGCCAAAAGGTGCTCTACTGCTGTGCGAATATCCTTTGGCCGAGTTGATACTGAAAACAGAAGGCCCATCAGGATGACGAGTGCCAATCGCCAGGATGCCAGCAGCCCCTCAATAACTCCCTCATGGGTTATGCTTACTCCTTTCAGGCTGAAAATGGATGTCCCCGGTTGAGTCAAACATTTTGAAACAAAGACAACTAATAAAAACAATCCGAAATAACGCAATTCAAAAAATATAGTTCTACCGGGGAGATGAACATCCAGAACGAGAATCCCAAAGAGCAGGGTAAGTAATAAAAGACCTGGTGTTAAAGCTTTGAGAGTGCTGAGACTGATCAGTGCAAGACAGATAATTTTACAACGGGGATCCATACGATGGAGAAAACCGGTTCCGGCCCGGAAATGAAATGCTATCGTTTGAGCCATGCCTGAAACTCTCCTCTTCGTTGAACAGATTGGGGCAGGCGTACCCCAAATGCTTCTGCTGAATGAACCACCTGATAAAAAGGACCATCTTTCACAATTTTTCCCTCCTCCATTAAAATCAACCTGTCTGCCATGTCAGCCACTGTTTCAAGGTTGTGAGTGGCCACCAATATGGTATGCCTTTCCGAATGCAAGGCTGCCATTTGTGTCTGAACCTGTTGAATACCCGGGTAGTCCAGATTCGAAAATGGTTCATCAAAGACTATCACTTTGGGTGTCATTGCCAAAACACCTGCTATTGCCAGACGGCGCTTTTCCCCTCCGGAAAGAATGTGAGGCGGTGACTCTTTGAGACCGAGCAGACCGACTAGGTCTAAGGTGCGGTTGACCACTCTCTCTACATCTTCTCCAGGAAAACCTAAATTTTCAGGTCCAAAGGCAACATCATCGAATACGGTTTCCCCGACGATCTGGCTGTCTGCCTCCTGGAAGATCATGCCCACCTTCTGCCTCGCTCGTTTAAGATCGTCGGCAACAAAAACACCATCAACCTTAACTCGCCCCTGACCGGCTACCAGCAAGCCGTTCAGTTGTTTGAAGAGAGTGGACTTTCCGGATCCGTTGGCACCGGCCACCACAATAAATTCACCTTCCTTTACAGTTAGGTTTATATTGTTAAGAATTGGCTTTCCACCAATAATCCGGTGGGTCAGATTGCTGATTTCGATAATGTTCATTGGTGATTGTTTTCAGGCTTACTCAACTGAAGGTGTTGGTTTGTATTTGAGTAATTATCAATCATCGGTCTGATAGTTTTTACGACAAGAGCAGCAGCGGCAATTTTAAGTGCATCCCCTAGTAAAAAAGGATACATGCCAACGGCCAGGGTTTTTGGCCAGCTCATACCGGTAGAAGCCTTGAGCCAACTTGTCCCCAGAGCATAGATCACCAGGCTAGCAAGAATCATGGCAAGACTATCCCTCAAAATATTTTTCTTATTGCCTTGGGAGATTAATCCTGTGATGAATACTGCTGGAAGATATGCCAGAAGATAGCCTCCTGTAGGGCCAAAAAATCGACCAATTCCTCCTGTACCTCCTGCAAAAACAGGAAGTCCCAGTGCTCCTGCAAGAAGGTAGACACCACAGGTTAGAGTTCCCCATTTGGGTCCCAGCAACAACCCGGTCAACAGCACGAAAAAATTTTGCATTACAATAGGTATGGGACCAATGGGTATGGCTATAAAAGCACCGACTGCTATCAGTGCTGCAAAGAGTGCAGACAGAACCGTCATATGCAGATGAGCTGAAGTGTTCATATATTTTTCATAAATTTGAGTTGGGGGAACCCGAAGCAGGCCCATCAAGTGGCTACTTTGATTTGAATTGTGAGAAAATAATTTTGAGATTACATCTTGTTAGAGAGCTGGTGTTGTGTCATTCTAAAATTGACAAGCTCCTAGTGGAAACAATCACCATAAATCACCTTGTTAATTTTGCCGTTATCCTGTTTAAGTAGCAGGGAGCCGTTTGTATCAACATCTTCTGCGTACCCTTCAAGAGTATCGTTATGTGTTACTATCCGTACATGCCGACCTAAAGTGGAGTTATATTTTTTCCACAAGTCGATTGCCGTTCCAGCCATAGCCAAATCAAACTTCTCTTCAAAACGGTCTAGAAAAATTGCCAATAACTCTTTTTTCAATACCTTTCGATCTGAATATCGTTGGAGACTCACACCATTTGGTTCCTGCCTGGCAGGATCATTATTTACATTGATACCGATCCCAATATTCAGAAAAGTTACCATTTCGCCCTCCACCTCCATCTCCGACAGCATGCCGCAGAGTTTTTTTCCGTCTATCAAAATGTCATTTGGCCACTTGACCTTTGCATCAGTCCCATACTCTTCACGTAATACTTGTACCAGTATTGCAGCGGTATAAAAATTGACTCGGCCCATATATTGGGGTGGCATCGACAATTGTAGAACTATGGTAAAATAGAGACCTCCCTTATCAGAGTACCAGGCTCTGTTCAGCCGGCCTCTGCCTTTTCGCTGGGTCGATGCCACAACGACTGTGAGATGCGGGCACCCCTTACGGGCTAAATTTCTGGCTATATCCATGGTGGAGTCTACAGTTTCCAGGTAGTGGATTTTTTCATATCTGTCGGGAAACTCCCAGGCAAAAGGAGTATCCGGGCTAGCCAATAGACGGTAACCCTTTGATGTCGTTTCGACGTCGTATCCTCTGGCAGTAAGGCTCTTTATATGTTTCCATATTGATACCCTGGAGATACCCAGAATCGAACTGATGTATTCTCCTGAAATTTGTCCGCTGTCTTGTCTAAGGATTTGTAGGATTTCTTTTTTCATGGTGTTTAAATGGCTTCGGTTAACCTTGGTTGGATCCAAGGTTAACCAAAAGAGCACTCATATGTCAACAGCCATATTTTATTTCATTGGACTTATGGAGGATATATTTATATGAAAGTCATGTGCTATCCGGAAGAAAAGGGGTTGGGATGGGTGTTGCCACAACAGGTAAGCGAGCATGCGAGACTCCGATCCACAGCTAGCGAGGACGTTTGGCAACACCCCTCCTAACCCCGACTTTTATGCTTCGTTGTGAAAGCCTCTTCCATGGCACTTATCCAAGCATTCTAAAATTCCGATTTATTCGGGTTAAGTTATCTTAACTGCCGCAATTACCGATATCTCCACCAGAAGTTCTGGTCGCGCCATCCGTGCTTCAACACATGCACGGGCAGGGGCATGGCCTTCCGGGATCCAGTTGTCCCAGATTTCGTTCATCTGGCTGAATAAGGTCATGTCATTAATATAGATTGTGGCTGACAGGATATGTTTTTTATCACTTCCTGCCTGTTTGAGTAAAGATTCCACCTTGTCAAGCATTGTACTTGTCTGTTCCCGGATGCCTTTGTCGGCATCCTCTGCAACCTGACCACAAAGATAGATGGTATCATTGTGGATTACGATTCTGCTCATACGCTGTTTGGTTTCCATCCTCTTAATGGTCATAATCATTCCTCTTTTATTCTGATCTGTCGAACCTTTCAGTCAGGGATTTTAAAGCGATTCATTGAAAATGCAGCCAGAGACAACTCAGGTTTTTTGCCAAGCACCAGAGATGACACAAGCCGACCGATCATGGGAGACAGCTGAAAACCATGGGCGGAAAAACCGCATACATGGAAAAGGCCGGGAGTAGTTTGAGATTGATCAATAACAGGCAGACCATCACTCATCACGCCTTCTATTCCAGCCCAGCATCGTACAATTGAGGCCTTTGCCATTATTGGAAAATATTTCATAACGGTTTCAGCGCTTTTTCTCACCTCGGAAATACTGATAGTTGTTTTTTCTTTTGTCTTATCTAAAAAGGCTTTGTGCGCCCCTCCAATAACAACAGTGCCATTGGCCATCTGCTTAAACGAGAGTTTACGGCCATGCACACCTACAACAGGATGTATAAATCGCTTCATGCGGGCTGTTACCATCATTGAAAGGGCAACAGGTTCAATGGGCAGCTGATCATTGAAGAGTGTAGCAATGCTTTTCCCCCATGCTCCGGCACAATTTATCACAACTTCTGACGTAAAGAGACGGCCATCCTCTGCAACTACTGTAAAGCCTTCTTTGCCATGTGAAATATCTACTACTTTGCATCGTGTAAATGGTTCGGTGCCGGCTGAACAGGCAGTATTGAAAAAAGCGCGTAATGCCTGGGCCGGCAGTGCATGTCCATCTGATCTGGCAACAATTCCACCTTTGCAACTCCCTGTATATGCAGGAACAAGCTGTTTGATTTCTGCACTACTGACAAGTTCTTCATGAAAAAATCCGAGCGCTTCAACCTCTGTAACTCTTTTTTCAAACAGTGTCATACTCTTCTCATCGGGGGCAATGCGCACCTGTCCCACAGGCTGAAACCCACAGTCATTACCGACTATCTTTGGCAACTGCGGCCACATCTCCATTGCTGCAACGGAAATCGGGATTTCCTCCAGCGCCCTGTTCAGGCGACGTAAACCACCGGCATTGACAGCAGAAGCATGACATGCACAGACCTCTTTTTCCAGCAGGAAAACTTTTTTCCCTGCTTTTGATAGACTAAGGGCTATTGAAGCTCCCATCAATCCTGCACCAACAATTATGATATCTGCACTTTTTGCATTGTTCATGGAGTCTCAGCCTCCAAAAGAGCAACCCTGGAAAGCTCTGAAAGGGAGATATTTCGCACCGGGGGTCTGATATTCAACGGTCTGAGATCCGCGGGGTCGAGCTTCAAATTTTCAGCAATAATTTCTGCAAGGGCAGTTCCACACATCCTTCCCTGGCAGTGGCCCATACCGCATCTTGTGATTGTTTTTATCTCATTGGGCTCTCGGCTCCCCTCGAGGATTGCCTGGCGAATATCACCTGCGGTTATCTCTTCGCAACGGCAGACAAGAGTGTCATCGCTTATGTTATAGAGACCCATGCGTGGTTTATAGAGAGCATCCACAAAGGGCCGGGGGGCAAGTTCGGATGATAATCTCTTTGTTATCTTTACCATATAATCTGTTTTTTCAGGCAAAGAGAGAGCATTCAGCTTTCCGGCAATGTCAAGTGCAGCAAGAGAACCCTTGAGTTCGGCAGGTATGCCGCCATGGACAAATGCACTATCTCCTGCCACATAGATATCATTCATAGCGGTTGCGCCAGACTCATTAGTTTCAGGATACCAGTAGCGCTGGACAGGATCCCACAGATGTTTCAGGCCGATCTGCTGGGTGAAATCACATCGGGGCACGATACCTTCATGTACAAGGAGTAGTTCTGCATCAATGCGCTGAGAGCCATTTTTTGTTTTAAACGAAACAGTTTCCAGACAGTCTTTTCCATCTGCTTTATAGTCGGTAATACCTTTGAAGTAGTTGATGCCTGAACGTTTCAGATTCAGCAGCATGCCAACTCCTTTTAGAAGACAATCCGTACGTCGCAACGCTCCTGGCAGAAGAGGCAGGGCGGAGAGGATATTCCCACGGGGGGTTGTGTCCAGAACAGCGCTGATTTCGACCCCGAGGTGAGCCATATGTCCCACGACGGAAAGAAGAAGGGGGCCACTGCCCGCAAGTACCACAGGTCCATCGGGAATTATACCGGAACTTTTGAAATTGGCATCTACAGCTCCTGCCCCCATCACACCGGGAAGAGTCCAGCTGGCAAAAGGCACAGGTCTTTCTGTGGCACCGATTGCGATTATTATATGTTTTCCGCTGATCTCAGTTGATTGACCGTCAGTTGAAAAACAGATATTGCAGTCTGGATCAAGTCTCCAGACAATAGCATTGCCGATATATTCTGCGCCGCTCTTTCTGAATTTCTCAACCAGGGCCAGTCCACTGCTATAGTCTGAACCAAGGGTTTTAAGGGTATCCTGTTCTGCCCGTTCGATATTTCTGTAGAGCTGACCTCCCGGAGATGGCTGTTCATCCAGAACAAGAACGTCAAGCCCATAACCAGAAGCGGTGACGGCAGCGGAAAGGCCGGCAGGTCCTGCACCAATAATTATGATGTCTCTGACTCTATCCATTATTCCCCATCCCCCGCCAAGCTGGCTTGTCGTCGTATCTTCATGCCTTCTCTAACTTCGATGATGCACGCCTGTTGATCCGGAATACCGTCTATCTCCATAAGGCACTCATGGCAGACTCCCATAAAACAGTATGGTGCTCTTTTTTTACCATTTACGGG
>JAUVON010000056.1 GCA_030599175.1 Desulfobulbaceae bacterium
AGAAACCAGTTGGCAAGAATAAAGAGAAAGAAAATGATAACCCCGAGATTAATTATCCAGAAAGATGCCTCTTTGAGCATACAGGTGAGTGGCTGACATTCCTCCTTCATCAGGGAGAAAATTACCGACATGCTTATAAGTGAAATAGGGAAGGAAAAGCCGAGAAAAAATGTGTCCAGTTTGAGTTTATTCAGGGTCACCCAGTGACCATAAACAGAGTTGAGGGTGGCAGGGATTGAGATAAACAGCCCCAGAGAAAGGCAGAGCAGGGCGGCTTGATGGAATTTTCTTGCAGTACTCTCAGCCGGTGAAAAGAGTCCCTTCGGAAGGCAACTGCCGAAGTGCTGTACGCGTACTGTCTCGGTGATTGCTGCCAGCGCCAGAGGGATTATCAGGGTAGGTACATACCACTCCATAAAGGCACAGAAGGCAAAACTTATGGCAAGCAGAAGGAAATGGAGGGCTTTGGGACTTAAGTTCTGTCTGTCCTCGGTAAAATAGATAAGTAGAGTGCCGCCGCCACAGAGATTGAAGAGAAAAATATGCAAACGCTCAAAGTTCATTACCTCCGGGGGGATAAGGTGATGGAGAAAACCGCATGTTAAGGCTGTGGTCATAATGACCCAGAATGTTGTTTTCAGTTTCCAACTCATCTTCTATTTCCCTTCCTGATCATCATATCCCAACAGGTTTCGTAGTGTTGTTTCCAGATTTGGGTGACGGAAATGAAAACCCGAATCCTGAAGTTTTTTGCTGGAAACAGAACAGCCTGAAAGTATTATCTCCCTGGCCATCTGCCCATACATACTCTGGAAAAGTCTGGCGGGAAGGGGTGGGAGTAAAGGGCGACCTGTTATTTTTGCCAGCAGACGCATCAGTTCTCTGTTGGTTACCGGTTCCGGTGCCGCCACGTTCACAGGGCCTTGAAGATCTGGACAGGTGAGGGCATGGAGCATGGCTGATATGAGATCATCGTCACTGATCCAGCTGATATACTGTTTTCCTGATCCGAAATACCGTATAAAGCCCAATGGTGATGTGGAGAGGATCCGTTTCAGTGCGCCGCCCCGGGAAGTTATGCTTACCCCCATACGCAAAAAAACGGTTCTGATACCTGCTTGCCGGGCTGGTTGGGCCGCCTTCTCCCATTGTCTGCAGACAGTGGAAATAAAATCTTCTCCCGCAGGCTCAGTTTCATCAATCAGCTTGTCCTGACAGTCCCCATAATAACCAATAGCGGATGCACTGAGCAGCACTTTGGGTGGTTTACTTAGTGTCGCAAGGGTTCTGGCGAGGAGTTCCGTACCTTTAACCCTGCTCTCAAGTACCCGTCGTTTGCTCTCTAAAGTCCATCGTTTAAGGCCTATGGGTTCGCCCGCCAGATGGATGACTCCATCGAGTTCCGGCAGATCGGTCCGGCTTAAGAATTCTGTCTCCGGATCCCAGAAGATTTCGTTTTTATTCGGATAAGGACGTCTGCGAACCAGGGTGTATATAGAATGCCCACCAGTGCTGAGCAGTGGGATGAGTGCTTTTCCCAGGACACCACTTGCACCGGTGATAAGAACTTTTAAAGGAGTCTGGCTGCATTGTTGATGCAGGGCAATATCTGCTGTAAGGGTGCGTTGACGGTGGCGAAAACTTGCGGTGAGTTTTTTTTCTACATGGTTTTTAATAAACGAGGGTAAAAAACGGTGGGCCGGCAGAGTGTATTCTATTCTGTCTTCCAGTAGAGATCCTCTTTCGGTATTATGAAAGAAATGAGAGTGGGACCAACTGGAAAAAGGACCTTTTTCTTGAATATCCCGGAACATTATTCCGGGCCTGTCCTCAACATGGAGAGCCTGAAAATAGAAGGGGAAGGGGCCTGCGTACATTTTCAATTTCACACGACTTCCGGGACTGATATTCCCCTGTTTGGAGATTATCGTGTTTTTCTCCCAGGGGGGAAGAAGTCGTTCAAGAGCCCCCTCCCTGCTGTGGTATATATAGAGATATTCCGCTGAACAGGGGTATTCTGACTGATACACAAAGGAGCTGGACTGGTTTTTCAAGGCAATCTTCTCAACGATGACTGCTGCGATCGGTTGCTGAAAAGGAAAAAGATATCGCAGCAGATCCGGGCGGAACACTCAAGGTCTTCTGGAAAACACGAGCCGACCCTTTTCCATTACCTGATCTAAATCCTGATGAATATATTATTTTCTGCTGCAGTACAATTCCTGTTGCATCAAGGAACAGGATGCGAATATCCAATGAATCGGCACCACCGAGATAGGCAGCCTTTCCAGCCAGAATCATGTTGCTGCCACCCGTAATCATGTTGCTGCCGGTCATTGTATAGCTGTAATCAAGTGACAACTGCCCATAACTGAAATTAGCCTGATTGTTTTCCCCTTCAATCAGGGGGGCTCTTCTTTCCGGAGGAATATTTGATCCAACCCCTGCACATCCCAGGGCACCAAGGAAGGTTAGAACAAGCATATATAACAAGCTGGTTTTAAAAAACGGTATGGTTGAATATTTTTTCATGTTCATCTCCCTGTTTTAATATTAACATATCAGCCAGCTACTTTAAGCATATGTGCAGCAAATGCCAATGCAGAAAAAAGTAATACTATTAAAAAATCAATTGAGTTGTTATGGAACCCTTTGTTTTTACTCTTCCTCCTGGAAAGAACCTGAAGAAATTACGTCGTCTTCTGGATGGTGATACGCTGTATAATCTTGTTGTTAAAAAAGGTGAACTGGTTGATTGTTCTATTTTGGACACCTTTGATAACGAAATAAGGCTTTCAAAGCGAATTCTATTGCGAACAGGGCAGGATCTGCTACTGATAAATCTTGCAGATGGTCGGATTGTTGAACAACAGCCGGGATCGACATGGTCCTTCCTGTCTGAACTGGAAGACGGGCCCGTGGCCGGATCATTGAAAGGTGTTTCCAGGATTCGGGCGTTCATGGTTGTGTCGAGGTTAAAAATACGGCGTGATATGGGATTGATCCTGGATGATGAGGGAAAGACCCGGGCGCGGTTGCACACCGTTTCTTTTTTTCGAAAAAAACGATCATTGCAGCTTGGGATTACACAATCTCTTCGTGGTTATGAGCGTGCCCATACAGATCTGAAAAGTTGGCTGATGAAAATGGGTGCAGACCCGCGTAGAGATGTTGGAGAAATGTACAGCCGGTTAGGGATAAAGTCGAAAAATTATTTTGCAAAACCTGATATTTTTCTTACTTCTGAGGATCCGATTAAAGAGAGTGCTACAACAATTATTCGTACCTATATAAACGTTGCAAGGAAAAATGAAACCGGTGTGATAGCTGATTACGATACGGAATTTCTGCATGACTACCGTGTCAGCTTTCGAAAGGTCAGATCCATCCTGAGTCTTTTTAAGGGAGTCTATGGCGCTGAACAGACAGCACAGTTGAAGCAGGAGTTTGCTGATCTGATGAAGCAGACAAATCGCCTCCGTGACCTGGATGTCTATCTGCTCGGCCGGGATGACTATTTTCAGATGGTTCCAGAGAGTAGTCATGGGGGACTTGGAATTCTGTTCGATGCTATTTCGACAGAGAGAGTGGCTGAGCATAAAAAAGTCTGTAAGATGATAAAGAGAAAATCCTATCGTCGGCAAATTGACGAATGGGTTGATCTGTATGCTGGTGGCAACCTTACATCCGGTCCCAATGCGATGAAGAGTTCAAATCAGTATATTGCCGGGCTGATTCTTAATCGATATCGCAAGGTGTGCAGGATTGCCCGTGGTATAGATGAAACAACTGCCGACCAGGTTGTACATGAACTGCGTATTCACTGTAAAAAGCTGCGTTATCTGATGGAGTTTTCTTTGCCGCTTTTCTCGAAAAAGAAGGTTAAAGTCCTGATCAGGGCATTGAAGATTCTGCAGGATAATCTGGGCAGGTTTAATGACTATTCCGTGCAGCAGGTATCTCTTGGGGTGTTCATGTCGGGACAGTCCATGTCAGGCAAAAAAAGTTTGAAGGTTGCTGAATCTATAGGTGCTCTCACTGCCATGCTCTACCAGTTACAATACAGAGAACGCAATCTTGTAATGGAAAATTTTGCTCACTTTGACAGTGAGAAGATCCACGCTTCTTTTATTGACTTGTTTCGGCTTGAATAACTTTTTTACGATGCCATTATAATTTGAGGGATGCCAAAATGAAAATTGTTGCCTGTTACAGTAATAAGGGGGGGGTCGGGAAAACTGCTACCTCTGTTAACCTGGCTTATGCCTGTGCCATGAGTGGTAAACAGACACTGCTCTGTGATATGGATCCCCAGGGTGCATCGGGCTTTTATTTTCGGGTAAAACCTTCCCGTAAATTAAAAAAACAGGCCTTTTTCAAGGATGTGGATTGTTTTACAGGAGCTATACGGGCAAGCGATTATGATAACCTCGATCTTTTGCCTGCCAATATGAGCTATCGTGATTTTGATATTTTCCTGTCAAGGATGAAAAACAGGCGGTCACGTCTTAAAAAGGCTTTAAAGGCTGTGGGTAATGAGTACGATGTGATTATTCTCGATTGTCCGCCAAATATTTCGCTTCTTTCAGAGAATGTTTTCAGGGTGGCAGATAAAATCGTGGTACCGGTAATCCCAACTACTTTATCGGAACGTACACTGGAGCAGCTTTACGACTTTTTCAACGATAAGAAATATCAGAAAAAGAAGCTGCTGCCTTTTATTTCCATGATGCAGAAGAGAAAAAATCTGCACAAGGAGACGAGGTTGAGATTACAGAAGAAATATAAAAATTTTCTTGATAATTCGATCCCGTTTTCAACTGATATTGAGAAAATGGGTGTGAATCGGGCACCGGTGTTGGCGTATGCCAGATCGAGTCCTGCCGCAAAGGCGTATGAAAAACTCTGGAATGCAATTCAAGATAAGGTCAAAATTTAGTCTGAGCTTTCAGAGAACTGAAAGAATTGCCTTTGTCAGTTCGTCAAGAACAATTGGTTTGGTGAGAGCTGCACGAAATCCGTATTTCCGGTAATTAGCCATCACCGGGTCGGTGGAATATCCGCTTGAGACGATAATCCTGGCATCGGGATCTATCTTCAGAATTTCCTCCGCAGCATCCTGTCCTCCCATACCACCTGGAATGGTGAGATCCATGATTATGATATCGACCTGTTCACCGGAACCCCTCATTTTCTTATAAGTGGCCATGGCTTCAATACCATCGGATACAAGTATAACTTTATGACCGAGAAATTCGAGCTGGGATTTCGTCACATTTTTTACCACTTCTTCATCATCCATGACCATGATGGTAGCAGACCTGGAAGGTAGAATTACAGATTCACTGTCTGCTTTTTCTCTCGGCTGATCCAAGGTCGCGGGAAGGTAGATAGTAAAGACGGATCCTTTCCCCGGTGTAGATTCTGCAGTTAAGTAACCGCCATGTTTGGTAATGATTGAATGGCTGATTGCCAACCCCAGGCCGCTTCCTACCTGTTTGGTCGAAAAATAGGGGTCAAATATCTTGTCGATCAGATCCTTCTGGATGCCTATGCCGGAATCGCGTATTGCAATCTTTATGTATTTTCCTGTATTGCCATTGAGCAGTGGGACGTTGCCTGCATCCTGAATATTTGTGCCTTTGATTTCAATCCTGCCACCGTCAGGCATGGCATGCCGGGCATTGATAATAAGATTCTGTATAACCTGTCCTATCTGTCCTGTGTCGATATTGACAAACCAGAGGTCGTCGGGACAATCATAGGTACAGGTAATATTACTCCCATGCAGGACAAACCCTGCTGATTCTTTTATGATCTCAGGGAGTGCTGTTGTTTCTTTGACGGGTTCGCCGCCCTTTGCAAAAGTAAGGAGTTGCTGGGTCAATTTGGATGCTCTGAAGGTTGCACTTATGGCGTCGGCAAGTAAAGTGGAGATTTCGTGCTCTTCCCCCACTATTTTAGAGGAAAGTTCAATGTTCCCGAGTATGGCAGATAATATATTATTGAAATCGTGGGCAATTCCCCCTGCAAGAACGCCGACTGATTCTAATTTTCGGATTTTGAGAAGTTCCTGCTCCGTCTTCTTCTCATTGGTGATATCTCTGAAAACCAGCACAACACCAATAATTTTGCTTTCTTTGTCAAAAATAGGTGCACCACTGTCGGCAATGGACACTCTACGGTTATCTCTGGTGATGAGGAGTTTTTGAGCGGCTCTCTCAAGTTGTTCCCCTGTTTCAAATATCTGTTCTACAGGACTTTTGCAGGGTTTTCCTGATCTTTCGTGTACTATGTTGAATATTTCAGATGCCTGCCTGCCCAGAGCCTCTTCAGCCACCCAGCCGGTTATCTGCTCAGCCGTCTTGTTTATAAGAACAACCCTTCCTTCAGTATCCGTTGTAATAACACCATCACCAATACTTCGAAGGGTAACTGCAAGTCGTTCCTGCTCGGCTGCCAGGATTTGCTCAGTTTTTTTCTTCGCATCAATATTTCGCTGAACTGCAATCACAAAGTTTTTATCGCCCAGTTCCGTCAGGTTCAGGCTGTTTTCCGTCCAGAAAAATTCGCCTGTCTTCTTTTTAGCCAGCCATTGAAATGTCTGGGGGCCATTTGTGACGGTCTCTGCTAGTTTTTTGCGTGCCTCTCTGTAATCATATGGCGGCGGGCCGAAAATGACGTTTTCCCGAAGGGGGGTTACTGCTTCCTGATGCGTAATACCATACATTTCGAGCATAGCATGATTTACATCCAGGATAGACCCATCATGGGGATCAAATAAAATGATTGCTTCCTTTGGTGCGTTGAAAATCGACCTCAGGTAGTTTTGGTTTTCCTTTACTGATTCCCATGCCCGTTGTCTCTCTTTTGCCATCTGGTTGGCAGACGCGGCCAGGGAGTGGAATTCTTGAAAGGTTATCTGATCCAGCTGGATGGGAATTGCTTTTTGGGCGGAGTCTTTGAAAAAATCAAGAAATAGTCTAAGGTTCTGCCCTATTCTGTTTGAAAGAAGACGGGTCAGTGCATAGGAAAGCAAACAGAGGAAACCGAGTACCAGCAGACATTGTTTGAGAAAGATTGTAGCGGTTTCTTTTAGTTCCTTTTGCTGCTGGGTCACCATGTCTTCAATATAATCGACATAGACACCAGTGCCAATATACCACTGCCATTCCTCAATGGCAGCCACATAACTGATTTTCGGTACTGAGCGCTGTCCGGAGAATTCCGGCATAATATACTCTACAAAGCCACCGCCTTTCTTTGCCTTGTTAATGAGTTCCTGGACTACTTTTACACCATTGGGGGCCGTAACATGGTACATGTTTTCACCCTTAGCCGGGCCGGTCAGGCTTAAACCTTCCCAGGTACCAGTGAAGATATAACCATCGACTCTGGGGTGTGTTTTTTCTACCCATTCCAGTATCTCTTTCTTGATAAGCTCCTTTTCATCTTCGACATACATTCCATTGCCGATAATCCAGTCCAGCGGTTCAAAGAATTTTATAAACGATATTCTCGGTTCAAGTATTTCTGGTGAATCAGGTCTGCGCCAATAAAAAGAACAAAATCCTTCCCGTGCTTCAGGTTTTGCGAAAGCCAGAATATCCCGCACGATGAAATTGCCATCGTCATCCTGTAAATCAACAATATCCTTGTCCATAATTTCAGGAGAATTATGGTTCACTATCTCTGTTCCTGCAAGATCTTCAACAAAATAGTAGCCATTGCCGTTATCCCATGATGCGGCAAACAGAGCATCATGAATCAGGTCAGCGATTTCTGAATCAGGCGTGTCATTTTTATTTTGTTCATAAATATACTGCGCTGTTTTAAATGCCTCCTCTGTCCGTGATTTTACCACTGCCTTGACTCTTTCCTCAGCAAGGGATTTCTGATGTTCAATGTACTGAAGGACATCTTCCACGTCATTTTTAATCAGTTCTTTTTCAGTAGCAAGATATGAGGTGCGGATCTCCGCTATCTCTGATTGTGAACGGGTGATTTCCAAACTCATCCACAAATACCCCAGAACGCCGACAAGTGATAAAACAAGTACGAAAACGTGGAGTTGAAATATGGTCAGCAGGCTTCTTTTGTTCTTCATATACATTTATCGACAATTTTTTTATTACTATCAACAACATAATACCAAGTTTTATACGATAATTCTTTAAAATAAATGTTGTAACCTGATTCAAACAGGTGGGGATTTTCAACATCCTGTGACTCAGTTCGGTACTTCTTGAGGAGGATAGAATAAAGAAAAATAAGTTCTGATTACGTACGAAACTCAGCTATATCAAAAGACTATGTGATTACGTATGAAACTCAGCTGCTTTTCTCGTCATTCCCGCGCAGGCGGGAATCCAGCCATTTCAATACGTTCTGGATTCCCGCCTGCGCGGGAATGACGGAGCAGAGAGGTTTTTACGAATTTATCAGGAAATAATTAGTAACGAACCAAACTGTATTCTAAAACTTTTTAGTTTTACTATTATGGTTGTTTAATTATTTTCGTAAATGTGTATATTCAATATTAATGTAGCAATGTGATTTGAGAATTTAACTTCATGGCCGTCTTAGTTGTAATAAAGCGGGATGATAATATTGAAAAAAATAAATCATGATAGTCTCATAATAATTCAAAATTTACATCGATGATAAAGATGATGAACTCGTGAAAAGGTCATTCAAAGATGAAGAGTTGTTACGATGATATTAAGCATGACAAAAAACAAGGAGGATCTATGGCACCTAGAACAAAATATGATTTGGATTTATTCAGACAACTCGTATTGAGGGGGAAAACCAAAGGTGAAATAATGGCTGAAATGGCAATTAAAAATCACCCGACATTTAACAGCCTTAAATTGAAATTGATGGAAGTTGACAAAAAATACTATAGAATCAAGGTTGCTAATAAAGCAGCTGCAAAGAAAGTATTAAAGGCAACTGTTGGAAAAAGAAATACCCTTACCCTATCGTCTAAATTGCTTGAAGGGAGTGGGTTTGGACCGGGAAGTTCCTTTCTCGTCACAATTAAAAAGAATAAGATAAACCTGGCATTGATTGAAGAATAAACAAGAAACTAACTTGTCATTCTTATGGTTAGAAAACAAATTTAAATGTATATTTTAAGGGTATTATTGACTCTTTTTATATCACTTGCAGGTTTTATGGTATTGCCAATTATCCAGTCAGATGCCGTTGCTTCCGGTTCTCCTCTAGTCGATAGATTGTTACATATATATGAGCCATCCGGGGTTCTTTATCTTTCAAACGGTGACGTCCTGATAATTGAGGATGATGGCAGAAATCCTCTCCATCTTATTTCTCTTGCGGATCATTCAGGTGTTGATTTTACCGGTCCAAATGTCACTATGAAACTGTCGACACCAGTGGATGATCTGGAAGGTATCACACTGGGCAGAGATGAGACTGTTTTTCTGATTACTTCGTTTTCCCCTGACAGGAAAAAAAAGAGAAAAAAGAAAAGACAACGGTTGATTCAATTTCAGATTAAAGATGGTCGGGTTGTTCATGAACTTCATTTCGATAATTTTCTGCCCTACCTGATTCAGCAGTTAAATAAGGAAAAATATATCGATGCCGGAAGCGCTGATACACTCAATATTGAAGGAATCACTTTTGATGCCGGGAAGAAACGCCTTTTAATAGGACTCCGATCTCCTTTGGTTAAAGGCAGAGCTATTATCGTTGTTCTTGAAAATCCTTATGAAATTTTTTCCGGCACGACTCCGCCCATTTTTACAGGCCGGAATATTATGATGGATCTTGGCGGAGAGGGGATACGGGGGATTACCTATAATTACAACCTGGGTGTCTATCTGATCACCAACGAGGTGAAAAACAAAAAGGGGAAATTGCGACCGGGGTTGTGGGTGTGGGACGGAAAACCTGAAAATAGACCAGCCAGGGCCTCACTTCCCAAAATGAAGGGGGTAAAAAATATTGAAGGGATTACCCCGATTACTGTTGGCGCCAGGCATTTCCTTCTTCTTGTATGTGATGATGGGGAAAAGAAAAAAGAAAAGGGTGGACATTACATTTTGATGGATACCGGGTTTTTATCAAAGAAATCCGTTTCAAGGTAATTTTGCAAGGTGGCCTTGTATTTTCCTGTTTGACTTTCCTTCGAGCTGTTACCACACTGTAGGACATGGCCATGTCTACAGAAAAGGAGGAAATTCAATGTTCCGCATAATTTTAGCCTGTCTCATTATCAGTGTATTACCCGTGATGGCACTGTCAGTACAGGTAGAGGGCGGTGAAAACCGTATTCAAAATCAAGTGCAGAAAAAACTTGCTTCAGGAGAAAAATCAAACCGCCTGATCAATGAAAAGAGCCCCTATCTGCTGCAGCATGCCTTTAACCCTGTAGAGTGGTATCCCTGGGGTGAGCAGGCCTTTGCCAGGGCCAAAAATGAAAACAAACCAATCTTTCTTTCCATCGGTTATTCTACCTGCCACTGGTGCCATGTTATGGCCCATGAATCCTTTGAAAATCCCGAGATTGCGGCAATTTTAAATAAATGGTTTATCAGCATCAAGGTCGATCGGGAAGAACGGCCGGATATCGATCAGATGTATATGGCGGCAACTCAGGCGATGACAGGGTCCGGCGGTTGGCCCATGTCGGTTTTTTTAATGGCCGATGGCAGTCCCTTTTATGCAGGAACCTATTTCCCGCCGAAGTCATCCGGCGGTCGTCCAGGATTTAAAGATCTGCTGACAACCATCCATAAAGCCTGGCAGGATCGGAAGGGAGATCTGCAGGAATCAGCCAGTCAGATGGTTGCTATGCTGGAAAGCAGCAATACATCTTCTACCGGCACAATCAAACCGGATGTACTTGTCCGTGGCTATGAGTTGCTGGCCGGGAGTTATGACCAAAAAGAAGGTGGTTTCGGCCAGGCACCCAAGTTTCCGCGACCGGTCGTCTTTTCCTTTCTTTTTTCCCGTTACCTCGCCACCGGAGAGGAAAAGGGTCGTGATATGGCACTCTTTACCCTCAAAAAAATGGCTGAGGGTGGCATGTATGATCAGATTGGTGGGGGATTTCATCGTTATTCTGTCGATGAACGCTGGTTTGTCCCTCACTTTGAAAAAATGCTTTATGATCAGGCCCAGCTTGTCGATTCCTATCTCGATGCATTTCAGATCACGCGTGAGGAACAGTATGCGGAGATAGCGAGAGATACTTTCGCTTATCTCCTCAGGGATATGCGTGACCCGGCAGGCGGGTTTTATTCAGCCGAGGATGCAGACAGTGATAACCCATATGCTCCTGGAGAGCATGGTGAAGGTGCATTCTATCTCTGGATCCGAGAGGATCTGGATAAGAAACTGGGTCCGGAAAGGGCCGATATCTTCAG
>JAUVON010000303.1 GCA_030599175.1 Desulfobulbaceae bacterium
ATGATACAAATTGGATGTGAAAAATATTTGAAAATCAAGAAATATACTGCCAAAAGCGGACAAAAGTTACCCATGAATTCGTTTTCGATGCTTTGCAATGTTCTAATTAGACACTACTGGGGAAAATTTAAAACTTATCATAATGAACAAAATTTTCCACTTCCTTTCTCTTAGGTGGTGAAGGGGAATGGTCAGGGTAGCCGATTGGGATAAGGGCAACAAGTTCACACCCCGCAGGAACATTGAGCAGTTCCTCTACTTTGGGATGATCAAATGAGCCAACCATTACGGAACCGAGACCGAGTTCATGGGCCTTTAAACAGATATTCTGGCTGACAATACCAAGATCATACATAAACCAATGCTGGTATCTTGTTTGCTGCTTACCTTTATAGTAGCCTGACTTTTCCGGCCTGCCACAGACGGCGATAACCAGTGGTCCATTCTCCATTACTTTGGAGGCCGGATTTTTAGCTGAAAGCAGTTCGGCAAGCTTCTTCTTTTTTTCAGCCTTTTGCACTATAACGATTTCACAACACTGCAAATTACCCCAGGAAGGCGCCCACCTTGCCGCCTCTATGATTTCCTCCAGTTTTTCCTGTTCAACGGCTTGATCAGTAAACCTCCTGATGCTTCTCCTCTCTTTTATAATGTCTGTCATTTTTCCACCAAATTTTACAAATTTAATTCATATACTGGTTCGAAGCAAAGGGAACTATTTTTTCTTGTCCTTTAAAATATGATTGGAAATAACGATCCGCTGGATTTCAGAAGTACCCTCGTAAATGGTAAAGACCCGGGCATCACGATAAAATCGCTCTACAGGATAATCCTTCGTAACTCCGTATCCACCATGCATCTGGATAGCCTGGGCCGTCACCTTATTGACCATTTCAGAGGCAAAAAGTTTGGCCATAGAAGCCTGGAGTGAAAAGTTTTCACCCCTATCTTTCATTGCGGCCGCCGAAAGCATAAGCTGGCGGGCCGCCTCGATGTTCACGGCCATATCGGCAAAGATAAACCGCAGGCCCTGGAATTTTGCGATCGACTGTCCGAACTGCTTCCGCTTTCTGGCATATTTCACAGCCTCGTCCAGAGCAGCCTGGGCCACACCAACAGACTGGGCTGCAATACCGATTCGACCACTGTCCAGGCCGGTCATGGCTATTTTAAATCCATCCCCTTCTTTGCCCAGCAAATTATCTTTTGGAATCCGGCAGTTTTCAAACATAAGATCCACAGTATCTGATGCCCGCAGACCAATTTTATCTTCCATATGACCGACACTCATACCGGTGGTGCCCTGGGGAACCAGGAATGCGCTGATCCCTTTGTGCCCTTTGCTTTTGTCGGTTTGAGCCGTAACGATGACAACGCCTCCGTTTTTCCCTGATGTAATAAACCGTTTGGTTCCGTTCAGTACGTATTCATCACCGTCCACGACAGCTGTTGTCTCCTGTGCCACAGGGTCTGATCCGGCCTCTGGTTCTGTGAGGGCAAAAGCGCCAATGATCTCCGCATCGGCAAGTGGTACCAGGAACTTCTTTTTCTGGTCTTCTGTACCGTATCGTGTGATGGTCTCACATACGATCGAATTATGGACAGACATCACAACCGCAGTGGATGCACAGGAATAGGCAATTTCAGAAAGAGCAAGTACATAGCTGACCGCATCGGACCCCTCACCATTGTATTCTTCCGGGATAGTCATGCCCATGAGACCGAGTTCGGCCATCTTTTGAAAATTTTCTGCCGGGAACTCTTTGGTCAAGTCTCGCTCTGCAGCTGTTGGCGCAATCACCTTCCGGGAAAATTCCCGTATCATGGTTTGCACCAGTTTTTGTTCTTTTGTCAGTTGAAGTGACATGTAATTCTCCCTAAAAAAAATTCAACGGTTTGAGGTTACTCTATTCGAGGTATATTTAAAAACCCCGTTTATCAGGGTTAACTTCCTATAAACTTCGGAGCACGTTTTTCCAAAAACGCCTTCATTCCTTCCTTCTGATCACTGCTTGCAAAACAGAGGCTGAACAGATCCAGCTCATAAGCGCATCCTCTGTCAAGATCCATTTCAATGCCGTTATTAACCGACTCTTTACATAATCGTACAGCAACAGGACTTTTTGCACTGATCATCTGAGCTAGCGAAATACATTCTTCAAGAAGTTGGTCATGGGGAACTACCCGATTTACCAGGCCAATTCGGCATGCTTCTTCAGCATTTATTATTTTCCCTGAAAAAACCAGCTCATTTGCATGTCCCTTGCCGATCAGGCGCGGCAGTCTCTGTGTACCACCAAAACCAGGTATAACACCAAGGTTCACCTCCGGCTGGCCAAATTTTGCCCTGTCACTTGCCAACCGCATATCACACGCCAGGGCTATCTCACAACCTCCCCCCAGGGCAAAGCCGTTTATAGCGGCGATCACTGGTTGAGGAAGATTTTCAATTGTGTTCAGTACATTTTGACCAAGCTTACCAAAACCACGTGCCTCCAGGGGATCAAGCTCTCCCATAAAGGAGATATCAGCTCCGGCAACAAAGGCCTTTTCTCCACTGCCGGTAATAATCACTACATGTATATCTTTACTGTCTCCAATTGCTTTAAAGCAATCGAGCATTTCCATAAGAGTGTCATAATTGAGTGCATTTAAGGCTTTTGGTCGATTTATCGTTACAGTCGCGATCCCATCTTCAACTTTTTTTTCTATATTTTTCCATTCCATTGTTTTTTCTCCAAAGAAAAATTTAGTCCAAAGAAAATTTCCAGGCACAAAACCACTCCGCGGGGTGCTCATCAGGAGGACATCCCAGACATTCTGTTTTTATTCTGTTGTCTATAGCCCTGGCAAAATAGCTATACTCCACCAACCCTCCTGACTTACATGGATAATCATCAAGTCCTTTTCGTTTTCTGGCATTCTGCACTCGACATTGATTCATCTGAAAAATAAAGCTGTTCTCAGTCTCTTCAACGATCGACTGTTCATTAATAGCCTCATATACCCTGAACCCAAGGGCCCGTTTAAGGCCGTCAAGTCCCGGATTTGTTCCCAAACCAAGCAGCTGTTTTATTGAAGATGCTTCAAAGGGGGAAAACTGGGCCCAGCAGGAATCATTGCACCTCTTGGCATCATTCATTCCCTCTGAAAATTCAATAGCCTGAAACCAGACACCATCATTAACTAACCAGTTCTTTGCAACCCGGCTTTTCAGTTCTTTCAGTTTCTCCGGTGCCATCTCCAATAAAGGTGCTGGAACCCCGTCAACCATATCAAAACCAAGCAGGGAACCAAGATGCTTCATCTGAATTCCATAGCTTTTTTTTGTAGCATTTTGAAGGACTTCCAGAGCCTTTTCCATACCCATCTGATGTTTAACCTCTGCAAACCAGAGGGCATGATGGATTATTATCCTGTTAAAGAGATCGACCACATAAGTGGCGGTCTGTTCATGGTTGAGATCACTTGCTTTTTCTACATTATCAAACATAAAATCCTCCTTTCAGACAGGAACACTACCCGGAAATCGGCAGTATGGTAATTTCATCGGATATCTTCGTCAGGGGTTCAAGTCCCGCCTCTGTTACCAGATGTGTATTCTCTATCCCGACAACACCTTTGCCGGGAAAAACGACTTTAGGCTCTAGAGCAATAATCATCCCAGCCTGCAATTCAAGTTTCTGACCTTTGGCAATAAATGGATATTCATCAAGTTCCAGCCCGACCCCATGCCCGGTAAACCGAATCCGCCTCTCCCCGACACCCATGAAATAATCTCCATATCCTCGTTCAGCTGCCATGGATACCATCAATTCATACA
>JAUVON010000214.1 GCA_030599175.1 Desulfobulbaceae bacterium
AAAGAGCAAAATTGATTTCGCGGGTATTTCAGGATCCACTTCTCGGCACATGTCCCTCGGCAACGATTGAGCAGAATATGGCATTGGCTTCACTGCGGGGCAAAAAACGAGGGCTTGCCAGGGGTGTAAAGAGCCGGGACAGAGAGAGATTTCGTAAGGAGTTGAAGCAGCTCGGGCTGGGGCTTGATGAGCGACTTCTTGATAAGGTTGGGTTGCTTTCAGGGGGGCAGCGACAGGCTCTGACCATGCTTATGGCTACTATGCTCAGGCCGGAAGTACTCCTGCTCGATGAACATATCGCAGCCCTTGATCCAAAGACTGCAAATCAGATTCTTTTATTGACGCAGGAAATTGTAAAGCACAGCAGACTTACCACCCTGATGATCACTCATAATATGAAACATGCGATCAGTTTTGGCAACAGGCTGATAATGCTTCATCAGGGAGGAATACTGCTTGATCTGCGGGGTGAGGAGAAGAAAAATCTTACCGTTAAAGATCTTCTCGCCCAGTTTTATAAAACTCAGGGTGAGGAACTGGCCTTGGACTCCCTTTTACTCAATTAATTTCCCCCCTTCACTCACTTTCCAGGAGTTTGTCCCAGTCTATTTGCTTAAAGCTGTTATGCAGCATATGGTCGTCATCTTCTATTTGTACTTCCAGGTTGGAAAAGGTTTTTTCTGCAAGGGGAATAACCTTGTCGGCTGGAGTTACCGTGTCATTCTTCCCTATAATAATGATGGTTGGTATGGGCAGCATTACCTCTGGAGCACAATAGTTCCCATAATTGAGTGCCGGGGCCAGGAGAGTGAGCCTGGTAATCTTCTCAGGATATTTGAGGGCAAAACGGGCGGCCATAAGTCCGCCAAAACTTGAGCCGATGAGGCTCAGGTTATTTTCTTCCAAACATATTTTTTCAAACTGCTGCAGTCTCTCTTCAAGGTCACCGCTGAAGTCGGGGCTGACAATCTGTGGGTAATTGTCCGCAAAAAAACGTGCTTTTGTACCCTGACTTGAAGATTCGAGACCATGAAGAAAAAAGATTTTGGCTGTCTGCATATGATTGGTGAACCCTCTGATTTTTAAAGTCAAATGTTAGGCGGAGAATATTATAGTTCAGAAGGTATTTCTTTGTCAGAATATCAGAATATATAGGAGAAAAAAAAGAAAAGCATGGAAAAAGAAAAAATATTTTGCAGGATTTGCAGAAATTTTTTAAAGAGGGGGCAGAGATGTTGAAAATGATGCGCCATGTAAACGGTTGCCGGGAAGAGATTGAGAATTTTGTTGAAAAAGGGAACAGAATTGAAAGTTTTTGAAATGTTCCCGGTCAAAGATGCAGTTTAACCAGGGAGACGCATGTATAATTCTATTCTATTGATCTTGGCTGCAGTTATGTTTCTGGCAGGTTGTGCAGCGAAAATCCCCGCTCCTCCACCGGTTGCTATACAGGTACCTGATAGAAAAATTGACTATAGCAAAGAGGTGAAACCGATCCTGGTGAAACGGTGTGTGGTGTGTCACAGCTGCTACAATTCACCCTGCCAGCTCAAACTCAGCTCTTATGAGGGGCTCGATCGTGGAGCAACAAAAGAGGCTGTATACAATGGTTCCCGGCTGAAAACAATGAGTCCAACACGACTCTTTGTCGATGCTCAAAATACAGCTCAATGGCGTGATAAAGGGTTTTACAGCGTTACAGAAAGCAGTGCGGAGTCAGGCTATAACAATTCATTTATGGTGCAGCTTCTGGATCATAAAATGAAAAATCCCAAGAGCAAAGGGGCGTATCATTCTGAAGCGGCAGATCTTACCTGTGCTCAAACCGGCGAAGAGCTTGGAACTTATCTGGAAAAACACCCCAATGGCGGCATGCCTTTTGGCTTTCCACCTCTTAAAGAATCCGAGTTCCAGACCATCGCCGGTTGGCTTGTCCAGGGGGGAGCAGGACCTGATGCTGAGGAGCAGGCACAACTGGAGGCAATTCCGAAGATCGATCTGGAAAAAGTTGGCCAGTGGGAAGAATTTCTTAATCTTGATGATGCAAAACATGCTATGACGGCCAGGTATCTCTATGAGCACCTGTTTCTTGCACACATTACCTTTCAATCCGGAACGAATACATTTTATGAACTGGTGCGATCCAGTACCGGCCAGGGGGAACCGATAGAGATAATTCCGACCGTTCGGCCATATGATGATCCCATGGGGATGTTCTACTACCGTTTTAGAAAAATTCATTCAACAATTGTTCATAAAACTCATATGGTTTTTGAGCTGGGGCAGGGGAAACTCGAACGGATCAGGCAGCTCTTCATTGAACCGGAATGGCTGCTCACGCCACATCGGGTAAGCTATGAGCAGAGGATGAGCGCCAATCCCTTTCGAACATTTGAGCAGATTCCAGCAAAAGCCAGATATCAGTTTCTTCTTGATAATGTCCATTATATCATTATGACCTTTATCCGCGGACCGGTCTGTAAAGGCCAGATTGCACTCAATGTCATTCACGATAATTTCTGGCTGTTCTTCCTTGATCCTGAGTATGATTTGAGCGTCAAATATCCAGGTTTTCTTAAAGAAAACGAAAAGTACCTTGAGATGCCTGCCGGAAATATAATGGAAACTAATCAGATAAGAGGGCTGATTACCAAGGAGTACCGAACAAAGGCAGCAAATTTTTCCAGGAAGAGACAGCAATACTACTCGATGCTATATCGGTACGACGGTCTCGGAGCTGAGGCTATCTGGGCTGGAAATACGGTCGCTGATTCGCCGGCCTTAACGGTTTATCGCCATTTTGACAGTGCATCAGTTCACAGGGGAGTTCTTGGGGATTTGCCGCCAACGTTATGGGTGATAGATTTTCCTCTTCTTGAGAGAATTTACTATTCGCTTGTTGCCGGTTTTAATGTGTATGGAAACGTTATGCATCAGCTTGCAACCAGGGTTTACATGGATGCGTTGAGGCAGGAGGGAGAAACATATTTTCTCGATTTTATGCCCCTGGAAACCCGAGAAGCTCTGATGGCGGACTGGTATGGCGGGTTGTCGTTGGCACAGATCGATCATACATCGTCCAGAAGTCGGCAACGATACAAATATACAACGGATGATCCCAAAAGGGAATTTGTCGAATACCTGGTGGAGCATGTATTCAAGCCTGAGATGAACATTCAATTTGACGAAAATTATCTTGAAGCAGGAGAAGAGTACCCTTTGTTACCGGATAAATATGAGACTCCGGATGATTATATTCGTGGCTTTAAGGCCATCTCTACACCTGGAATGTCGTTTTTTACCACGGTGGCAGGTCATAATGCCAACCTTGCCTACATTCGTATAAAAGTTCCCGGCCAGGAAGATGTTGTTGTCTCTGCAGTTATAAATAGATGGCATGACGATGTTTCAACTCTTTTTGGTGAGAAGGGTCGGCTGCGGCCCGAAAAAGATACTGCTGCATTTATTTACGGTTTTGTCGGTTCCTATCCCAACTATTTCTTTGAGGTTGATTTGCAGGATCTTCCCGATTTTCTGAGGCTTCTTGAAGAATATGATGGTGGAAAAGAGGCAGTTGAAAAATTGAGTAAATTTGGCATAAACCGTGCCGATGAGGATTTCTGGGATGTGTATGACTGGTTCCAGAAGAAATTTGATGAGTCGGACCCAGTACGTTCAGGGTTGTTTGATCTGAACCGTTACTACTATATGGCGATGTAAAAATATTCATATGCTGGGAGCCTACGCGGGAATGACGGGGAATGTAGCTGAGTTTCATGGGTAATCAGATCAACTTTTGTGAACGGCAGGCCAGCCTGACTATGGTGGGGACGTAAGGGTTATCAGCCCCTGTATACGATCCAGTTCAGAAAGAGTATTGGCATAGGTGACATTTGTCAAGTTCTCCTGGCTGAGGGCCTGGGAGTAGGCGTCCTGAGCTATAAGAACGTCCAGGGTCGTTGACCTGCCGGAATCAAACTTTATCTGTTCAGCCTCAAGACGTTTCAGGGTTGCCAGGCTGGTTTTACGCGTTGCCTCCACAGCCTTTATGGCAAGTTCCACATCACGTACCGTCGTTCTGACGGTCTTTTTGATTCGTTGGCGCAGGAGTTGGGCATTTGTTCTGGCCTTATTGTGCAGAGCAGTGGCTATCTGTACATTACCTTTTGCGGTAGAGTTTTGCAGGGGCATGGAAAAGGTCAATCCAATTTGCCAGAGATTATCCGGGTCACTCAGGCTGCTACTCACGGAATCACCATATCTTTCGTCGGTTCCGGTGAGGCCGACACCTCCTGCGATTGCAAGATTTGGCAGGAGTTTGTCTGCAGCACTCTCTTCCTGAATTCTTGCTGCCTCAATATTGAGGTCGGCAGCCTTGATGTCAGGTCTGTTTTGCAGGGCATTTTCTAGAATCAGAGGGAGATCAAGTTCAACCGGGTCTGTCGGAGGCTGGTCTACAGGTTTGTAGGAGGTGAGCCAGTCTTCACTGTTGAGCAGGAGCTTCAACTCATCTTCGGCCACACCGATTGCTCTTTCAGCAGAGATAAGACGCTCTTCACGTTTGGCAACTTCTGACTGGGGTTGATAGATTTCAACCCGGGCTAGTTTGCCGGCATTAATCTTTTCCCTGGTTTCCACCAGAAGCTTTTGGGCCAGGGTTAAAGAAAATTCCTGCACTTTAATATCTTCCCAGGCAAAAACCAGGGTCCAGTAGGCCTGTTTGACCAGTGCTGCAAGATTGGCAGCCTGGCTGTCAACTTGATGGATGGCGGCCTCACGCAGTTTTTCAGCTGCTCTTATTTCTGCAGTTTGAACATTCCTGCCAAATCCCTGAAGCAGGGGCTGGCTGAGTCCCAGTAGCAGGCCCGAATTGTATGACGGGTTGAAAGCCAGGATCTGGGCATCGCTGTCATAACTGTTGTTGTTCCAGCCAAGGCTGACAGCGGTACCGGTGGTAAAGAGTTTTTCGGCTCTGGCATTCCAGGTTCCTGTGTTTTCCTGCTCGGCTGTACCTCGCACCAGTGGAGTCAGTGCCTGGTCCTGGACACCGGCATCAGCAAACATGAGCACATCGAACCGACCCTGGGCTGCGTATGCTTCACCTGCAGCTATCTGTACATCTTCCTGTTGCAGTTTGAGGTTGAGGTTGTTGACAAGAGCCTGTTCAACTGCACTCTGAAGACTGATTTCCCTATGTTGTTCTTCAGTCGCCAGACTTCTGGTTGAAAAAGTGCTGAGCAGCGCAAGACCGGTAAGCAGATAAATACTGTAACGCATCAGTTTCCCTCTGGTGGTTGTTCTCCTGCCAGAAACGGATATGGTTTCCAGTAGAT
>JAUVON010000144.1 GCA_030599175.1 Desulfobulbaceae bacterium
CTATCCTTCACCTGCTGGCAATTGCCCATGAAGCAGGTGTGGATTTCAGTATGGCTGATATCGACGCTCTCTCCCGCAAGATTCCAAATCTATGCAAGGTGTCCCCATCATCGCACTATCATATTGAAGATGTGAACCGGGCGGGGGGAATCATGGCAATCCTCGGAGAACTCGAAAGGGGCGGCCTCATTGATACCGGAGTCAGCCGGGTAGACAGTCCCAGCCTGAAGGCTACCCTTGACGAGTGGGACATAAAAAGAAGCAGTCATACCAGAGCAGCCAAAACGCTCTACCTCAGTGGACCCGCCTCATCCGGACCAAACCTCGTCATGGGATCACAGAACACCATGTACGAAAAAGCTGATCTTGACAGACAAAAGGGCTGCATCCGCGACCTGGATCATTGCTACAGTAAAGAAGGAGGGCTTGCGGTGCTTTTCGGCAACATTGCGGAAAAAGGTTGTGTCGTAAAAACTGCAGGCGTCGACCCTTCAATCTTCATTTTCAAAGGAACAGCCAGAGTATATTCCTCCCAGGACGCTGCCTGTGACGCAATTCTCGATGGACAGATTAAAGCCGGGGACGTCATTATCATCCGCTTTGAAGGACCCAGGGGCGGTCCCGGCATGCAGGAAATGCTCTACCCTACCTCCTACCTGAAATCGATCCACCTTGGTGAAAAATGTGCACTTATTACAGATGGCCGGTTTTCAGGTGGCACTTCCGGCCTTTCTATAGGCCATATCTCCCCTGAGGCTGCAGCGGGTGGTGCTATTGCTCTGATAAAAGACGGAGATACAATTGAGATTGATATCCCCGACCGCAGGATCAACGTTGCCATTTCCGATGAAGAACTTGCTGCCAGACGCAGTAAGGAAGAAGCGAAGGGGGCAGGGGCATTTACCCCTGCAGATCGTAACAGAACCGTTTCCACAGCGCTTAAAGCTTATGCTCTCTTCGCTGCATCTGCAGATAAAGGAGCGATTAGAGTGCTGCCGGAATAAAACCGGATTTAATCAGCAATAGAAAAATTCTTTTCTTTACTTGTGAAATTTAATATTTATAAGAAGGACTATCTAATTCACCTTCCAACCAACACAGGAGTGATTCTTGAAACCAACAGACATCGATAACCCTGAATACTTTCACAAAGTCATTGACTGCCAGTTTGCCTGTCCGGCCCATACACAGGTTCCTGAATATATACGCTTGATAAGCCAGGGCAAATACGACGAAGCTTACGCAATCAACTGGCAGTCCAATGTTTTTCCCGGCATCCTGGGAAGAATCTGCGACAGACCCTGCGAACCTGCCTGCAGGCGTACACGGGTCGAAGAAACCCCGGTAGCCATATGCAGATTAAAGAGGGTTGCCGCTGATAATAAAAATCAGGCAACAAACTTCACCCCGGAGGTGCCTGAGAAGAAAAACGGCAAAAAGATTGGCCTTATCGGTGGGGGTCCGGCGTCCCTCACTGTTGCCCGTGACCTGCTGTCACTGGGTTATGAAATAGACCTGTACGATGATCAGTCCAGGGCCGGAGGTTTTGTACGTACCCAGGTTCCATCCTTCCGGTTGCCGGAAAAAGTGCTTGATGAGGAGATTGATCGAATCCTTGATATGGGTGTGAATACCTTTTTTGATACCTATGTGGACAACATCAAACAAATTACCGACAAAGGTTATGATGCAATTTTTGTCGGTACGGGAGCTCCCCGAGGCCGTGACCTTCCTGATCTCCCCGGCAGAATAGATGGTGATGAATCGATTTTCATCGGCATTGAATGGCTTGCCGCAGTTCTTTATAAACATGTTACATCAACTCCACAAAAAGTACTCGTGCTGGGCGGAGGTAATACTGCGATGGATTGCTGCCGAATGGCCAGAAGGCTTGGCGGAGAAGATGTGCAGGTGTTTGTTCGAAGCCCCCGCAGTGACATGAAGGCCTCTCCATGGGAAATCGAGGATGCCGAGGAAGAGGGTGTCCCCATGATCGACAATCACTCCCCCCTGGAGTTTGTGATCAAAGACGGCAAATTGACCGGCATGAATTTTGAGAAGATGACTGCCACATACGACAATAAAGGGCACCGGACACTCGTCCCCACGGGCGACCCTCCTGTCTTTATCCCATGTGATCTGGTTCTCCTGGCAGTCGGTCAGCAAAACGCATTCCCATGGATTACAAGTGAAAGCGGAATCGAGATGAATGAAAGGGGATTGCCGATTGTGGACAAAATTACCCATCAATCCACCGTTGCAAATATCTTTTTTGGCGGAGACGCCGCTTTTGGTCCCCAGAATGTGATTACAGCCGTCGCCCATGGCCACCAGGCCGCAATATCCATAGACCTGTTCTGCCAGGGTAAGAGCCTGGACAACAGACCGGCACCTTCTACAAGCCTGATCAGCCAGAAGCTGGACATGCATGACTGGCTGTACGACAGCGACGTATCAGAGGATAAACGCTCTGCGGTACCGACCGTCGACAAAGTGAAATCGCTGCATGATCGTCTGCTGGAGGTTGAACTTGGTTATGGCAGGAAGACTGGGCATAAAGAAGCCATGCGCTGTTTAAACTGTGACATGCAGACCGTGTTTGACTATTCAACCTGCATAGAATGTGAGTCCTGCGTGGATGTCTGCCCCGTGTCCTGTATAAATTTCACAGAAAACGGTGACGAAGAAGATCTCCGGGATCGCCTCCTTGCCCCTGCCGATAACCGCGATCAATCTTTATATGTCTCTCCCGTACTCCCCACCGGCAGAGTGATGGTCAAAGATGAAAACGTCTGTCTGCACTGTGGCCTCTGCGCCGAACGGTGCCCGACCGCATCCTGGGAAATGATGAAATTTACCTATAACTCTGCACAGGCTGGTAAAAAATGAACAAAATAGAACGAATAAATGACTTTGTAATTCGCTTCTGCAACGTGAACGGTTCTGGTTCGGCCAGCGCCAACAACCTCTTTGCAAAGGCTATTTTCAGGCTGGGTGTTCCCGTAAGCCCGAAAAATATCTTCCCGTCAAATATCCAGGGATTACCCACATGGTATGAGGTGAGAGTAAATGAAGAAGGTTTCCTGGGGCGACGTGGCGGCATTGACATTACTGTGGCCGTCAACAGACAGACTCTTTTTGGAGACTACCAGGACGTGCTGCCGGGGGGATATTTTATTTATGACTCGACCAAACCACTGCCGGAGAAGTTCCAGCGCGACGATATAAGCGAAATCGGTATCCCCCTGACCTCTCTCTGCAATGAAGCTTTCAGCAATCCAAAGCTGCGACAGCTATTAAAAAACATTATCTATGTCGGGGTGCTCTCCTTTCTGCTCGATATCGACCTCTCAATACTCACAGGATCCATAAAAAAGCAGTTTAAGAAAAAACCCAAATTGGCGGAGCCCAACATACAAGCCTTGGAAATCGGTTTTTCCTACGCAAGGGATCACTATCCTGATACCTGCAGAATTTCTGTTAGAAAAAGTGATAAGCTGACCAATGAAATTATGATGGATGGCAACAGTGCCTTTGGTCTGGGAGCTGTTTATGCAGGTGCCACGGTTACAGGATGGTATCCTATAACCCCTTCTACTTCGATTATCGAAGCCTTTGAAAGATATACTAATATGTACAGGATTGAAGAAGAGACGGGCAGAAAAAAGGTAGCAATTATCCAGGCTGAAGATGAACTCGCCGCTATCGGCATAGTCATCGGCGGTTCCTGGAACGGTGCCAGATCCTTTACTGCCACCTCCGGACCGGGCATCTCTCTGATGAGTGAATTACTGGGCCTGGCATACTTTGCAGAGATCCCTGTAGTTCTTGTTGATGTCCAGCGAACAGGACCATCGACGGGAATGCCGACCAGAACTCAGCAATCCGATCTGCTTGCCTGTGCTTATGCCTCTCATGGCGACACCAAGCACATCCTGCTCTTTCCCTGTGATCCCAGGGAATGCTTTGAGTTCGGAGCTGATGCATTTGACCTGGCTGAACGTCTGCAAACCCCTGTTATCGTCATGAGTGATCTCGATCTCGGCATGAATGACCATGTCTCGGCTCCGATGCAGTGGGAGAGTGACCGAAAATATGACCGTGGCAAAGTACTCAGTGCCGATGACCTTGAAAATATGCAGGAAAAATGGGGCCGCTACCTTGATGTTGACGGCGATGGAATATGTTACCGTACTATTCCAGGGAGTCATCCAACCAAAGGTGCCTACTTTACCCGCGGTACGTCCCATAATCAATATGCCGCCTACACTGAAGAGAGCAGTGAGTATGAAGCAAACATGAAGCGTTTGCTTGTTAAATGGCAGACGGCCCGCACTCTCATACCTTCTCCGAGAATAAAAATCAGAGACCCTGAATATACCATCGGACTTCTTTTTTACGGAACATCCACCCATGCGGCCTATGAATCTATCAGCAGATTCTCCCGGAATGGCCTGGAAATAAACAGTCTGCGCGTCAGAGCCTTTCCCTTCCAGGACGAGGTTATCGAATTCATTAACCAGCACAGTATTCTCTTTGTCATTGAACAGAACCGGGACGGTCAGCTCCGTACAATGCTGATAAACGAATGTGAGATCGATCCTGCTAAACTTCAGTCTATTCTCAATATTGATGGTCTGCCGATTGCGGCTAGTTTTATCACCGACGCTATCCAAGGCAGCAACTTAATAACCATACCTGAATCATTACAAAAGCAGAACAAACCCGGAGGGAAGCAATGAGCTACGCACGCCCCAATTTCCGCCACCCCAAACAACCTGAAAACGACGCTGGTTTTACTCGCAGGGACTATGAAGGGGCTATTTCCACACTCTGCGCCGGCTGTGGACACGACTCGACAACCAATGCCATCATCCAGGCCTGTTTCGAACTTAACCTGGAGCCCCACAGAGTGGTCAAAATATCAGGAATCGGCTGTTCCTCCAAAACCCCTGCCTATTTTTTAAGCAGATCCCATGGCTTTAATTCTGTCCACGGTAGAATGCCTTCCATTGCCACAGGTGCCAACATGGCTAACCGTGATCTGTTGTACATTGGAATCTCGGGAGATGGTGATACCGCCTCCATCGGCATGGGCCAGTTTGCCCACGCTCTGCGACGCAATCTCAACCTCAATTATATCTGTATGAATAATGGCTGCTACGGACTGACTAAGGGCCAGGATTCTGCAACTGCTGACCGGGGCTCTGCGGGCAAAAAAGGTGTACCTAATCCATATGAATCAATCGATCTTTGTGAACTTGCCATAGAACTAGGTGCGAGTTATGTGGCACGTGGGTTCTCCGGCGACAAAAAACAGCTGGTACCTCTGCTGAAGGGTGCCATGGCCCATAACGGCCTGGCATTCATTGATGTAATCTCCCCCTGTGTCACCTTTAACAATACCGCCAGTTCGACCAAGAGCTACCATTACGTCCGTGAACATATCGAAACGACCAACACCTTTGACTTTGTTCCCCTCCAACGGGAGATACTCACCCACTATGATGAGGGAACTTCCCAGGAAGTAACGATGCATGACGGCAGTATTATCCACCTGCATAAAGTTGATTCCAGCAAGGACTTAACCAGCCGACAGAAGGCTGTGAACAACCTTGAAAAGGAAAAAGAAAAGGGGCGATTTCTCACCGGGCTTCTCTACGTCAACCCTGAAATTGATGAAACCCACGATCTCATCAACTCAACTCTGCGTCCGCTCAACACATTGACGGAAGAGGATCTCTGTCCCGGCAGTGAAATACTGGACAGGATTAACAGTGCTTTCAGATAGTGATTTTGAAAAGGCATTCCAGTGCTGAAAATTTTCAAACAGATATTAACATCCCGCGTCTATGAAGTGGCAGTTGAGACCCCCCTGGAGGAGGCGGCAGCTCTCTCTTTAAAGATGAACAACCGGATTCTTCTTAAAAGAGAGGATAAACAACCGGTTTTCTCCTTTAAAATCCGAGGTGCGTATAACAAGATTGCCCATCTCAGCCACGAAGATCGGAGTAAGGGAGTGATAACCGCATCGGCGGGTAATCATGCCCAGGGTGTGGCTTTTGCTGCACAAAAACTTGGTATTGAATCACTTATTGTAATGCCGGAGACGACGCCTGAAATAAAGGTGGCTGCTGTAGAGAATTTCGGTGGCAAGGTGATTTTGTCTGGTGATAACTACTCTGAAGCGGCTGACCATATGCAGTCACTCATCAAAGAAACAGGGATGGTATTTATCCATCCCTTCGATGATGAACTTGTCATTGCCGGGCAGGGCACGGTGGCCGACGAACTGCTGCGTCAAAATCCGGGCAGACTCGATGCGGTTTTCATCCCCGTGGGGGGAGGCGGTCTTATAAGCGGCATGGCGGCATATATAAAAACGCTACGGCCGGAAATCAGGATAATCGGTGTTGAACCTGCAGACAGTGACGGTATGTACCAGTCCCTTGCTGCAGGCAAAAAAATCTCGCTTGATTCCGTTGGAATCTTTGCCGACGGTGTGGCTGTGCGTGATGTTGGTGACCTCACCTTTGAACTCTGTCAACAATTTGTGGACGAGATCATCCGGGTCACCACAGATGAACTCTGCGGTGGAATCAAAGCGATCTACCAGGCAACCAGGAGCATAGTTGAACCTGCAGGCGGCCTCGGAATGGCCGGTCTATTAAAGTACATTGATGCCAGCGGCTGTCAAAACAACACGCTGGCAGCCATTAACACAGGCGCCAACATGAACTTTGAGCGGCTGCGCTACGTTGCCGAAAGAACACTTATCGGAGAAAAACAAGAGGCTCTTTTTGCGGTTACCATCCCTGAGAAACAGGGAAGTCTGAAAGCATTCTGCAAAGATATGGTTGGAAATCGCAATATCACAGAATTCAACTACCGTCTGTCCAACCGCAAACAGGCGCATATTTTCGTCGGAATCTCGATCCAGAACGAGCAGGAACGATTCAGTTTTGGTGACCGACTCACCCGGTCGGGCTATC
>JAUVON010000378.1 GCA_030599175.1 Desulfobulbaceae bacterium
ACTCTTTGAATTCAATCGGCTAAAACTTCTAAGCAGACTACCAACATATCTCTATACTATTCAGCGCTTATGACACAAGATCGGGGCTAAACATCAACAGTCTGACCATGATAGGGTACTGTAACATCAAACCCTTCACCCCGGAGATACTTAGAGAAGGCAAGCGACTGCTCCTCTTCCCCATGAACCAGGGCTAATTGCTTGATCCTGAGATTTGATTCTTTCAACACCCTGGTCAACTCATTTTTATCTCCATGGGCACTGAAACCGCCAAGGGTGACAACTCTTGCATTCAGGGGGTATTCCTTGTTATAGAACCGAACCTTTGGAGGAGGCCCGCTGCGTCCACCCGCTTCATATTTCTCCCCCTTATCCTGAAGAAGCCGGCCAAAGGTATTCTGCCCCATATATCCGACAATAAGCACGGTATTGCGATCATTATGGATCTTATGTCTAAGATGATGCAGAACCCGCCCACCCTCGCACATTCCCGATCCTGCAAGAACAATATGCGGACTGGTATCCCGGTTGAGCGCCATGGATTCCTCTACAGACTGCACAAACTTGAGTTCCTCAAATTGAAAAGGATTCATCCCTCTTTCGAGAAAAGCCTCATGGGTATCCTCGTCAAAGGTCTCGGGATGCTCTCCAAATACATTGGTAATCTTTGTGGCCAGCGGGCTGTCCACATATACAGGCACACGCTGTACGTCACCCGCAATATAGAGCTCATGGAGAAAATAGAGAAGTTCCTGGGTACGGCCATAGGCGAAACTTGGAATAATTACCGAACCGCCCCGGTCAAACGTTTCATCGAGAACCTTTTTCAACAGAGGCTTCATATCAACAACAGGATCATGCACCCTGTTACCATAGGTGGATTCCATAATCATAAGATCAATATCCCGATGTTCTTCAGCAAAAACAAGTGTCGGATCCTCAATTATCGGCTTGTCGAAACGACCGACATCACCGCTATACAAAACAGTTTTCGTTTTACCGCCACCACTGTACTGAATCACCGACATTGCCGATCCAAGGATATGACCCGCATCATAAAAGGTACAGGTGAGATCATGACCGATTGTTACCGGATGTTTATACGGTACTCCACGAAAATACTCGAGAGACTCGTCAGCCATCTCCATGGTATAAAGAGGGTTAACAATTTCGAGCTGATGTTTTTTCAGCAGCTTCTCAATTGCCTCGGTCTTGAGCCTGTGCGCACCGGATTTCAACAGGGATTTGATATCCCGCAGTTCATCTTTTGATACCTTCTTCTTGCCATTTCCTGTTTTGAGTTTGGCAAGAAAGTGTTTTGCAGTTTTATAGTTCAGATATGAGGCATCACCTTCCTGTATTTTTGCCGAATCCTCCAGCAGATACTCACAGGCGTGGGCCGTAGCCCGGGTACAGAAAATGCGGCCGTTAAAATCCTTCCAGGTGACCAGTGGCAGGCGCCCCGAATGATCAATATGGGCATGTGACAACACTATATTTGTTAAGATCTTGGGACTTACCGGCAGCACATGATTTTTTTCCTCGGCCTCTTTTCTTCTGCCCTGGAAAAGACCGCAGTCGAGCAATATGGTGTCATGATCTGTTGTTATTGTATGAAATGACCCGGTGACTTCTCTTGTGGCTCCATAGAATGAAACGTGCATAGTTGCTCCTTTATCATAGTTTTTCCTGACAGACTTTTGTCATACCAGACGGAAACATTATATTCAACTGCAATTCCGGGTAACAAGAGTTAGGAGAATTCAGCCAACCAGGCAATCCACACAAATTCTATAGGTTCGGGGTGCACAATGTCCACAGGCGGTAATATCCGCCGCAAGCAAGGGCCGTTTTACCGACTCACATACTGACCGCACCTTTGCAACCGCCTCCCCAAATGAATCACTATTCTGCATATCATAAAAATGCAGGCAGCCGCCGGGTTTTACAAGCGGCAAGGCCGCTTCAAGAAAATCTCCGGCCGATTTTGGCAGAACCATTAAAATTCGGTCAAATTCTGTTCTGAACCGGGGCAGAAGATCTCCAACATCTCCCTGGATCAGCACTATATTTTTCAGCTTTTTATTCAGCCCTAAATTAATCAATGCATAGTCATGGGCAACAGGATTTTTCTCTATACCGACAATCCTTTTCGCCATACTGTATCTGGAGATCATCAGAGGATATGGTGCGATGCCCGAAAAGAGAACCAGTACGTTTTCCTCCGGCTGCACAAGTGAAGCAATTCGTCTTCGTTCATTACCACTCCTGACAGAGAAATATACCTTTTCCACATTAAGGCGTAACCGTATGCCAAACTCCCGAACCTCGGTTTCCCTGCGATCCTCCCCGCCAATGATTTTTATCGGTAAAGTCCTGAACTCCCCGCCATAATGGGCCGCTCTCTTTGCTACTACCTTAATTTTTTTATTGTTTGCCAGTATAGCTGCAGCGATAACCTGTTCCTTTACTTCCAGTTCCTGCGGAATAATGATGATGGCGATGTCCCCCACAACATCGTAACCACGCACGAGGAGTTGCAGTTCACCTTCCGAAAGCAGGTACCCAAGTATTTCCCTAAGATTCATATCCATCGCCTGCACCATCTTCTGTGATTTATATGAAAGTCCTGTACTATTCCGGGAGGAGAGGGATTCGGAGGAGTGTTGACACAACAATCCACAGCCTGCGAGGACGTTTGGCAACACTCCTCCGAATCCCGGGTACATTACTTTCATAACAGCGTAGCGGTGTCATTGTTGTGAAATTCATTTCATGGGTGTTAAACGCAGATAGAAAAACACAAAACACCTACTG
>JAUVON010000190.1 GCA_030599175.1 Desulfobulbaceae bacterium
AGTAGTGTCCGGTTAAAAACTCGAGGTCTACGCTATCTGCAAAAGGGTTTGTGGGTTGTTTTTTGGAGCGTCATCCTGCAAATTTCGTAGTATTTCGGAGTCTACGCTTACCTCTTAACATTTTCGTGTTTGATTTTTATCAGTCTTTGCGAGAAGCTCGCATGATAAAAATTGAATATGAAAATGTTTGAAAATCAAGAAATTTTCAGTAAAAAGCGGAAGAAATCAACCTACGAATCCGTACGATACATACTGCAATTTTCTAACCGGACATTGCTGATAAAAACTAAAAATTAAAGCTGCTTCACCTTATCACTCAACAAATCAAGTTGAGCAGATACGGAACCATCACTCACAGCCTTGCTGGACACCACCTTTATAGAGTGCAGTACAGTAGAATGATCACGATGCAGTACCTTGCCAATATCAGCCAGTGAACTGTCAGTGTACTTACGCGCCAGATACATAGCAACCTGTCGGGGAAAAGTAACAACTTTCTTCCTTGACCTCGAGCGCATATCACCAATACTCACATTAAATTGACTGGAGACAAGATCACAAATCATCTCCGCCGAGCGTACCTGTTCCACCCCGACAACGGAAGCGATAACTTCCCGCAGAAGATTGATATCAACATGGCCGCCTGTAAGCCTGGCTTTTGCACGTATTGCAATCAAAGCTGATTCAATTTGACGCACATCTCCACGGATATGGTTTGCCAGGTAAATCACCATCTCTTCATCGAGGGACAATTGCTGCTGCAACGCTTTTTTTTCTACAATACGGATTCTGGTTGCCACATCCGGAGCCTGGATGCTGGTTACCAGCCCGGAGGTCATTCTTGAACGAAATTCGCTATCAATGCCGACCAGATCTCTGGGAGCACTTTTCGAGGTGATAATGACTCTCTTGCCTGACTTAATGAGTGAATCGAGAACCTCATTCAATTCCTCCTGGGTCTTCTTCTTCCCTGTTAGGGAGTGAACATCTTCAACCAGCAAAATATCACAATGTTCCAAGTATTTGGACTTAAAATTCTCCATGGTGTTGGTCTTTATACCCCGAACCATTTCGGCGGCAAACTGCTTGGCGGTTACATAGTGTAGACGGGTCATCGGAGAATGAGAAAACACATGGTGGGCAACAGCATGGGTCAGATGACTTTTGCCAAGACCGGTAGCACTATTAATATAAAGACAGGGACCAATTGTATCATCTTTTGCCACCATGGATTTACAGGCAGATTCTGCCAGAATATTACTCTCTCCAACCATAAATTCATCAAAGGTATATCTGGGATGAAGAGCCCTGAAGCGGGAATTATTTACCGGAACACTAGGCAGTCTCATCTGTGCTTTAGTCCCGTTTCTCTTAACTGTTCGGGGGGCTGAAACAGTATTACTACTCTCCTCACAGAAAAGAACTCTAGTTGACTCCAGTCCATTCTCACGAATCTTCTCCTCAATAACTTTAAGAAAATTCCGTTTAACATATGCACTGAAAAATCTGTCCGGGCTTGAGAGATATAACTTTTCATCCTGCAACTCAACAAATTTTAAGGGCTCAATCCAAAGATCAAAAATATTCTCTGCAATAGTCGATTTTAAACTCTCTTTGACTCTTTCCCACACCATAAATAATTCCTTTCCCTTCAGTTTATGGATTCCCAAGGCAAAATCATATGAAATAATCCGGCAGATACCAATGCTCTTAACCCACAAATAACCAAGAGTTGATCTACTCCAAACGGACAACAACTGACTGTTCTTTTAAAACGCTACTTTTGAAATTTTCGGGGGACGCGCCCGAATCGCTAATAACGAGGAAGAATAAACTTTAATTTACACAATCCGTCAAAGACGATTTGCAGATATTTTATCCGGCAGGCACAAGTTTATTAACACTGCCTGCAACACCGCATAGAAACTGAAACTGCACCATGACCGGCCAGTTTTTTGTTGAATTTAGCGCATTCCGCTCAACATCATTTTTATGCCGACAAATAACGATGTTAGAGGATTATCAACAAAGTTATCAACAATTCAACAAATGAATGAAACTCGATATACCTCTATATAAATATAAATTACTGCAATTTACTCATAATTATTGTTAATTCTAAGGCAAACATTTGGATTAGCAGGAGTTTCAGCACACATAAAAAAATAAAAAAAAATTCTGATTTAGCGACCACAGTCATCAGCTGCTACACTGTGCCATTTTCACCCTTGTCAGAGTAAGCACCCGTACCTCCCTCGCACCGTGATGAAGCAAAACCATACTGCATTCAGTCACAGTAGTGCCTGTCGTGTAAACATCATCAACCAGACAGACGATTTTTTCACCTACTCCGACTTTATTTGCCATAGCAAACGCCCCTTTGAGATTTTTCCTTCTCATCCTTCCATCAAGTGTCGTCTGGGGTGCTGTGTTTCTGGTTCGCAGTAGAGAATTGGCGTTCAGGACAGTCTGGGCCCTTTTCTGGAAAAAGAGCTTAGCCAGCAACACCGACTGATTCAGTCCTCTTTGGCGTAACCTCCGGGGGTGGAGGGGAACAGGAAGGACATAATCACACTGGTCGAAAAGGGCCATATCAAAGTGTGATATGATCTCAGCAATCCCCGGCAGAACGCTGGTATCTTTGCCATACTTCAATCCATAAAGAAGTTTCTGGACAGGCGTACTGTATCGGACAACGGAGCGTGCCAGCAGATAGGGTGGAGAACTACCAAGACATTCGCCGCAGAGATGCTCCCTGACCTTATCGCCGACAAGCTCCATTCCACAAATCCTGCAGACAGGATGTTGCAGGAAAATTATGTCACCACTGCAATTTTCGCAAAATTTTCTTTCCGATATTCCAAAAAGTTTTTTACCGCACGCGGCACAACGGTGAGGAAAGAGAATATCCGCACTGTGCCTTGTTAAATCAGCCAGCCTTGGAAATACCATACTACCACCCTGAATTATATCGTAACACGTTAATATTCCAATATTTATACCATTAAACCACAGAAGATAATGACGCTCGAAATAGCTTTTTACAAGGTCATGTTACCTTCAATTTCTTATATTTTTCCCTCACACCAAACTGTGTTCTTTGCAAAGATAGAGAAACATGGCATAGTGTCTAGCCAGAAAAAGATATTTGGCTCCACATTATGAGTCCCGATTTACTTTCAGTCTATCGGGATCAGGAACTAACACAGGAAGAAACCCTATGATTTTTAACAATAAGAACGAAAGTCAGTGGATATTGAAGCGGACGAAACCCTTTTATACTATTCTACTTGCCCTTTTCTTTTTAGCGCTGCCTGTTTCGGCAACCTCGTCGGAGGTAGTATTCCTGCCCCTCAACATTAACACTTCTCTACACGCTGATGACCTCACATTACAGGCAGACTCCAGTCTGCAGGAGACACTGGATAACACAACCATTCGGATGATTCCCCGGAACAATGTAGAAACATACGCAGAATACAGCTCCACCTGGCCCCCTGGGGTAAAAGCACTTCAGAAAATAGCGGACGCCACCCAGGTTGACTACATTGCCGCCGGGAATCTTACAGCTATTGGTAGCCAGATAAGTGTCGACGTAAAACTTTTTGATATTCTATCACCCAATTCACCTACATATTACTCCCAGGCTGCACAATCTATCGATGAGCTGGATGAAGTCCTCAAAAAAGTCGTTTCCGAAATTCAGTCCTACACGGAAAGAGACTTTCGCATCTCCTCAATTGCCCCGGAAGGAAATACACGTATAGACTCGGGAGCTATTCTCCGTAAAATCGCCACTAAAGCGGGTGATACTTACGATCCGACAGCACTTCGCAATGACCTGAAGTCAATTTATAAAATGGGCTATTTCAATGACGTTCAGATCGACGTCAGCGATACCTCAAAGGGAAAAAAGGTGATCTTCCGGGTCATTGAGAAACCGGTGATACAATCGGTAATATTTGAAGGAATCGATGAACTGAAGGAAGAGGATATCAAAGATGCTGCCAACATAAAAGAGCACTTTATCCTCAATCCTGCAAAAATCAGTGTGGCTGAAGAGGCAATTCACCAGTTGTATAAGACCAAGGGCTTCTATAACAGCCAGGTCAATGCCCAGATAAGCTATCCCAATGACCAGGGCGCAATAGTTCGCTTTATCATTGAAGAAGGTGAAAAAATCTACATTAAAGAAATTTCCGTGGAAGGCAATGTAACCTTCGACGATGATGAACTACTAGATCAAATCGAAACCGGTGAGAAATGGATTTTCACCTGGCTGACCGAAGCAGGCCTCCTCGACATGGTAAAAATAGAGCAGGATGCTGCACGCATAGTGACCTTCTATAACAACCAGGGCTTTCTGGAAGCAAAAATCGGTGAACCTGAGATACGGCAGGAAGAGGAGTGGATATACCTCAAATTCATTGTTGAAGAAGGCCCTCGCTTCAGGATTGGTACCGTTGAATTTGCCGGTGACATTATCGGTATGGAAGAAGATATGCTTGGCCTGTTGACAATTCGCGATGAAGAATATGTCTCGAGACTGTCGTTAAGAGAAGACATTTTAAAGATGACCGACTACTACGCCGAGTCAGGTTACGCATTTGCCGGGATCAGACCTGTTACAACAAAATCTCAGGTCGGCAACCGGATTGATGTCACTTTTCAAATTGACAAGGGTGAACTGGTTTACATTGACAGGATAACCATCAAGGGCAACAATCGAACCCGGGACAATGTCATTCGTCGGGAATTGTTGATTGCCGAGGGTGGCGTTTTCGACTCCAAGGCAATTAGACAGAGTACTCAGGCTCTGCAGCGCCTCTCTTATTTTGAGGAAGTAAACATAACCCCCGAACCATCCCTTGATCCCGACCGCATGAATGTTATCATCGAGGTAAAAGAAAAATCTACAGGAACCTTCAGTATCGGAGCCGGGTACAGTTCGGTGGATAAAATCATGCTCATGGGCCAGATTTCCGAAAACAATTTTCTTGGCCGGGGTGACACCCTCGCCTTTAGTGCCAACGTCAGTGGTGTCAGTCAGAGGTTCAATCTGGGATATACCAACCCACACCTCAATGATTCTGCACTCTCATGGGGCGTGGATGCTTTCAGTACCGAGCGTGAATATGATGATTATACCAAAGATTCGAAAGGTGGAGGGCTTCGCATCGGTTACCCGATCTGGGGAAGATGGAAGGCCTACGGAAATTATAGCTACACAGACACCGACCTCTCTGATATTTCGCCAAATGCTTCCTTCATAATCAAAGAATCCGCTGATATTCATATTACAAGTGCCGTCAAGTTCTCTCTGGTTCGTGATACCCGCAACAGCCTTTATGGTGCCTCCAGAGGATCAAGAAATGTAGCCAGCATTAAATATGCCGGCGGCCCTCTGGCCGGAGATGCTGAGTTTACTAAAGTCGAGGGCTCTACAAGCTGGTATTTTCCAATAGTGTTCAGTACGGTATTCCATATCAAAGGTGCTGCAGGCCAGGTATTTGAAAATGAACCGGGAAAACTGCCTGTATATGAACGATTTTATCTTGGCGGGCTGAACTCAGTTCGAGGTTTTGAATATGGTAAGATCAGTCCCATCGACCCGACAACCTTTGATCGTATCGGTGGTGATAAAATGTGGTACACCAACGTTGAGATTGTATTCCCTCTCCTTAAGACCCAGGGTGTACATGGTGCGATATTTTATGACTCCGGACAGGTACTCAACGACGACGAGGATTTTTTCATAGTGAATGATTCGATCAAAAACTCAGCTGGAATTGAGGTTCGCTGGCTCTCTCCCATGGGACCGTTGCGAGTTGTCTGGGGATATAATCTCGATCCCCTTCCTG
>JAUVON010000324.1 GCA_030599175.1 Desulfobulbaceae bacterium
GCACTTATAACCCGCGGTCTTGCCGAGATGAAGAGACTGGGTGTTGCCATGAAGGCTGACCCTGCTACGTTTTCGGGATTGAGCGGAATTGGTGATCTGTTGCTTACATGTACAGGAGACTTAAGCAGAAACAGGACTGTAGGCTTAAAACTTGGTCAGGGGAAAAGCCTGCAGCAGTTAACTGAGGAAATGAGTATGGTGGCGGAGGGCATTAAGACTACCAGATCAATTTTCGACCTGAGCGGCAAACTGGGCATAGAAACGCCCATTCTTGAGCAGGTTTATAATATTCTATATAAGGATAAGAGCTGCTCTGAAGCAGTAAAAGACTTACTGGCCAGGGATTTGAGGGACGAATAGTTTACATTTCTTCAGACCAGTCATTATCCTTGAAGTGATCATGGTCGGGTTTAGCAGGTTTTTCTTCAGCAAGTCTTTGCTCCAGCCACTTGGCAATCATATTTATTTCAGATTTAACTTCTTTTAGCGCTTTCCCTCTGTGGCTTACCTTGTTTTTTTCTTCCATGGTGAGTTCTGCAAAAGTTTTGCTGTGCTGTTCAAAATAAAAAAGAGGATCGTAACCAAAACCACTCTCCCCTCTTGGTTCCCGCAGAATTATCCCATCGCATTTTCCTTCATAGGTTAATGCCGGGCCGGAGGGGACTGCAATTGACAGAACACAGGTAAAGTGGGCTTTTCTGTTCCCCTTCCCCTTTACTTCAAGCTCTTGCAGCAGTTTCCTGCAATTTTCATCATCTGTTGCATTTTCACCAGCATATCTGGCAGAATAAACACCAGGAGCTCCTCCAAGGGCATCCACAACCAGGCCTGAGTCGTCGGCAATCGCTGGAAGACCCAGCACCCTGGCTGTATGGTGGGCTTTTTTATAAGCATTTTCATCAAATGTATCACCATCTTCAACTGGTTCCGGAATGGGGCCAAAATCAGCCAGAGATTTTACCTCTATCGCCACATCTTTCAAAATTTCTCTAAACTCAGCAAGTTTGTTTTTGTTTTGAGTTGCAATAACAAGCATTTGAATCATTTTTTCTGCCTATTTTTTCTAAAATTTTTATCATACCTTTCCTGCTCACTGTAAATGCAGCCGCAGTATGGTTGTCTGTACATATTTCGTTTTATCGATTCATCGATGGCTATTTGCCACCCTGCCCTGAAGTCTTCATAGTAAAAATGGAGAGAATACTGTTTTGAGAGCTCTTCACAGACAGATCTTATTTCCCGGTGATTCTGATACTTACTATAGAGAAGTGTTGTTGAGAAGGCTTCAAAGCCTTCATCTTTTGCCTTTTGAACTGTTTTCTCAAGGCGATCCCGGTAGCAGTAAGAACACCGCCTGTCCTCGTTATTTACAACACCCCTGAGAAAGTCAACAAGACCATAATTCTTATTTAAAATCATGGCCATTCCGATTTCTTTTGAGTACTCGTCAGCAGTCCGGAGCCTGCGTCTGAATTCCTTATAGGGGTGAATGTTTGGATTATAAAAATAACCGCTTACAGAAACACCCTTTTGTCGCAGACTGCTGACAGGAAAGATGGCACAGGGACCGCAGCAGATATGAAGAAGAAGGTTCATTTGTTTAAGGCATTAACCAGTCGAGTTTAACAGCGGTTTAGATGTTCTTGTTTTTATTACAGCTTTTATGGAGTAAGACACTAAATTTTATATTTTTTTGGGTCTATTTTATACTGGTGGATTTTGTAGTTTATAATTCGTAAACTGGTATCAAGGTCTTTTGCGGTTCTGGTCTGGTTTCCATTGTTTCGTTTTAATCCTTCAATAATGAGTTCTTTTTCAAAATTTTCAACTGCAACTGCCAATGAAAGTGGTTTTACCTTGCCTGTTGACTCAGCAGTTTGCAGAGACGGGGGAAGGTGAATGCCTTTTATCGAATTATCATCACAGATTAAAACAGCTCGTTCCATGCAGTTTTGAAGCTCTCTCACATTTCCCGGCCAGTGATACTGGATAAGCATGTCAATTGCAGAGGTTGAAATTCGTCCTATTTCCTTTTTATTTTCTTTCGTATATTTATCCAGAAAGAATTCCGCCAAAAGGAGAATATCGGTTCTGCGTTCACGTAAAGGGGGCAGATAAACCGGGAAGACATTGAGTCGGTAGTAGAGGTCTTCCCGGAACTTTCCATCGCTAACGGCCTTCTCAAGGTCGCGATTAGTCGCGGCAACGAGGCGGACATCACATGTAATCTGCCTGGTTGAACCAAGTCGTTGGAAGGCTCGCTCCTGAACCACACCGAGTAGTTTGACCTGCACTGAATTGCTGATCTCACCTATTTCGTCAAGAAAGAGAGTACCGCCCTCGGCCTGTTCAAATCTACCGATTTTCCGTTCAATAGCTCCAGTAAAAGAACCCTTTTCATGACCAAACAGTTCACTTTCAAGGAGTGTCTCCGGAAGTGCAGAGCAGTTAACAACCACAAAAGGCTTTGCTTTTCTTTTGCCGTTATAGTGCAAGGCCTTTGCCACAAGGGTTTTACCGGTGCCTGACTCGCCCCTTAGAAGTACTGTTGCGTTTGAATCGACAACCCGGTCGATCATTTCATAAACATTCTGCATTTTCACAGAATTACCTATGATGTCATTGATCCTGTTTTTTTCCGACAACGCCCTTTTTAACTTTAGATTTTCTGTAAAAAGTTCCTCTGTTTCTCTATTTACCTTTTGTACCCGAACAACAGTTTGAGCAATAATTGTGCTCAGTACCGTAAGAAATTGCAAATCGATATTAGCCTGTTCTGTGATACCATCGGGATATATTCTATCAACACTCAAAGCACCTATTATGTTGGTGCCACCTTTTACCGGAACACATAGAAAAGATCGTTTTTGTTCTGCCAGGTTTTCACGAGCCCTTGTTTTGTTTAAAAAGAGTGGTTCCTCGGCAATATGGGGTACTATTATTGGTTCGCCGGTGGCAACCACCCTGCCGGTGACACCCTCCCCTATACGATATTTCCCACGTTTTCGACCTTCTGCCGATATTCCGTGGGCTACCTCAATTTCCAACTTTCCGGTCAAGGGGTTGACGATGGAAACTGTTCCATTTTCCATTCCCTTCACTTCAGCAAGAATTTGCATAGTTTTCTTGAGACAGTCACTTAATTCCAGAGAAGAGGCCAACTGCCTGGTAATGGTATAAAGTGCAGTCAGGTCTTCCAGTTGTGTGGAAATATCCCTTTTGTATGACATTATTGCAAGAAAAGTTGGGTTGTTAAATTATCATCCTTTTGAGTCGCCGACTATAACAAAAAAATAACAGTTAATCGAAATATTATTACAAAATTGGGCGATGCCGGAAAACTTTACCCGCCGACTTCCCATAGTGTTGACAATATTTATTTCAAATGGTAAGTAGACCACTTCGGAGGAATGGCCGAGTGGTTTAAGGCGGCGGTCTTGAAAACCGTTGTACGAAAGTACCGTGGGTTCGAATCCTACTTCCTCCGCCAC
>JAUVON010000114.1 GCA_030599175.1 Desulfobulbaceae bacterium
ATCGATACAGATAGAAATTTGCCTGTAGTAGTATCCTTTGGTAACGTGATTGTGAAGTGAAGCAAAAAAAAAGGGAAATACGGCCTGAAAAGATGGTAAAAGCATATCACCCCAGCCTTCTCTTATATATTCAGTAGGGGTATTTAAACCGTCTCTTCCTCCTCACCCCACTCTCCACTAACACCAGCCACCATATCAGCAGGAGCACAGTTTATTTAGGGCTAGGTAGCGGTGAAATATTTTCGATTTTGTGATAAAAACTGGTCTATACTACATTATCTGGAAACATCTCGGGTTTCAAACTATGTTTTTCCTGTCAGGCTAATCTTGATTTTCTAAAGGTCAAAAAGAGGTTTTATGTTGCTAGGTTTTAGGGGTGACTTCTTAATTACATGTACAGTAGAAATCTCTCGTTGTATCAGTAAACGAGTTATTAGGATTGGCAGGGCGAAGATCAATCTCTTTCAATAATGTTTGGACTGTTTTTGAAACTGATTAGACTAGTCGTTTAACTTCTCCTTCTTGTGACATGGTAGCTGAAAGTGCTGCCACCCCGTACGCTGCAATGGATACGAACATGACCGCTGAAAACCCAAATTCAACCGCTACAATAACGGCCAGCCCGGTGCTCACCACCGAGACGCAGCCATTAATACCCCAGGCCCAGGCAGCCTGACTTTTACTGTAACTGGCCAGCCGCTTCAGTCCAAGGGGGAACGGCATCCCCATAAGCAAGGCAGGAGGGGCAATTAACAATAAGAAAAATAGTGTTTTCCAAACTATTGGCAAGGTGATGCTTAGATGTAACAGCGGTGATAGGATAAAAAGATAAAGGAGAAGGATAAAGCTCACCAGAGCTGCAGCCAAACCATGATTTGCATTGAATGGTAACAAGCGCTCGGAAAGGATGCTGCCAAAACCGGAAAAAATCAACAGGCTGCTGATTCCGGCAGCAGCGGCAAATATGGGGTGACCAAAATAAAGGACCAACTCATGAATCAGCATGATTTCAAAAAACATGTAACCAAGTCCCAATCCACCGAAAAAAGGAAAGCTCCATTTCTTCAATCTACTACGCCCAGGCAGGCCCATATGAAAGAGGGGAAGAAGGATGAGAAGAACTGCTGCCAGGATCATCTGGCCCAAACTGACCAGAACGATAAGGTAACCCAGCTCAAGATAAGGAACGGCTCGCTCACCGAAAAGCCTGACAAGATGGGGGATGGACTGCCAGCGCAGAAACTGGGAAAAGAAGGGACGGTTATCACTCACCGGGTAGAGGTTGAAATCATAGCTGCGGATCAGTTCTCTGCGGCTACTTACTAAAAAGAGGCCATCAAGATTATCAAAGAAACTGGGATCTGCCGGAGTGTGATATCGGTTCCGATCCTGCGCCTTAATTCCTGGCAACAAGACAAGGTCAAACTGCAGTCGTTTGCAAAAATCTCGGATTTGCATGATGTCGCCCTTACTGAATGGTGAACGTTTCAGGATAAAGCTTATCATGTTCCAGCTCCCCACTGCCACCAAATGACGCCGAGAATCCACACCTGCCTCTTCCAGAGTTACAGCAATGGTTGCTGTCAGGCGCAGGGAATTGCGGGCAGGAGAGTCAAGCCAGGTAGAAACCAGTACAATACCATCTGGAGAGAGGTGGTTCCACAATTCAAGGAAGGCCTCTTTAGTAAAAAGATACTGTTCATCCAGGGCAAAGAGGCCCGAGGCGCCGCCAAAACTTCCTACAATTGGAAGGATAATCAGGTCGTATCGTTCCCGGTCAAGGGCAAGCCAGGTACGTGGTGCGAGAGAAGAATAATGTACCAGAGGATGACCTGGAGGATCGCCCCCATTCAGGCCATTGAGACTGGCAACAATTGTTATAGCCTTTTGATGAGGCTCCACGGCCATGACCTTCTTTGCACCGTTCTTCAGGGCCTGGATGATATCCGTACCAGTCCCGGCTGGGATGACAAGAACCCGATTTTGTTCAGCTATGGCATAGGGCAGAGCGGTGGTGCTTGCTTCCTGGGAGGATAGTTTTCTACTGTTCACTGCACCAAACCAATCCCCATTACTAAAAACTGCAGCGCTGAGCGGCTCCACCTCGCCCTCATAAACCAGACTGAGTCCGGGTGCGTAACGCAGAGATGGTGCTGTTACCAACTGTACCAGCCCAAAGGGGCTTGGCTCACTGGCTACGATTTCAGCACCTGGCAGGTCCAGGGTACGCGAGATGTCCTTATACTGCGAAGGATGGATTTGCGGTGGGTGACATGCAACAAGTATGATAATTGCCAGGGTGACCCCACCTCCAGTAAGGAGACTAAGACGTCTGGAACTGGATATAAGAAGGAGACCGGAAGCCCATGGAAGCAAGGCAGTCAACGCTGGGAGCTGTTGCGGAAAGAGGAAATACATACACAAAACCACACCTGCCCCTCCAACGCCTGATCCCACCAGATTAGCACAGTAGAGGCTACTGATCCGGCTGCTAAAACCGATAAAGACCAAACCTAGAGGCAGAGCACCCAGGAAAAAAACCAGCAGATAGATAGTCTGATTCAACAGCAGCAGTGCCACCTGACCTGGTTCGACAAAGAGTAGGCAGATATCAAAGCGGCCACTCAGTTCCTGAGAAATGGGCAAAGCCAGGGCCATAGTGATGGCGCAGGCAAACATCAAAGCAGGCAGAAGCCATTCCAGGTGGCGCAGCAGAATCGTACGGCAAAGGGCGATGAGGGTTCCACTGGCACCAAAACCGAGCAGGGCGACCGAAATTATCAGGTAGGCAAAATGATGCCACTGCACAAGAGCCAGGAGCTGCATCTGCTCAAGCTGAAAAGCGATCAAAGCTGCAGAGAGCAGGGCAAGGGCCAGGTGAAATCGCAGAGTTGGAATATCCTCTCTGTTCACTGTGATCTCCTGAAAGGTACAAAACGCACTAGCATCAGGCTGCGGGTGGTGATCTTTCCCTCTTTTTTCTCCACCATCATGAGGTGCTGGACATTAAAGGGTGAACCCACCGGGATGATCATCCGTCCTCCCTCTTTCAGCTGCTTCAAAAGAGGAGGCGGAATAAATTCCGCAGCTGCGGTGACCATAATCGCATCAAAAGGTGCTGCCTTGGGCCAGCCATGATAGCCATCCCCCTGCCTGACATTGACACTACCACAGCCCATTTCTTTCAATCTCTCAGCGGCAGTGTCTGCCAGTTCAGGGACAATTTCCATGGTATATACCCGTTCAGTCAGTTCAGCCAGAACTGCCGCCTGATACCCTGAGCCGGTACCGATCTCAAGAACCTTATCTTGCTGTTTTATATGTAATATCTCAGTCATGTAAGCGACGATGTACGGTTGGGAGATAGTCTGGCCATGACCTATGGGAAGTGGACCATCTATATAGGCAAGTTGTCGAAGATGAGAGGAAACAAAAAGATGGCGGGGAACAGTGGCCATGGCACGAAGTACCAAGGGATTACTGATACCACGTGATTTAAGCTGGCTGGCAACCATTTTCCGGCGTTTCAACTGAGAATCAAGTGGTCTTTCAGCGGCTATTGCAGGGGGCAACCAAACGGCAGGCAGGTTTCCGGCAAAGAATATGCAAGCTAACAGTACTATGAGCAGTCGTAATGCAACAGACGATCTCCTTATTGTGCAAATCCGTTCAGTCATACTGTATCTGATTGCTCGCAACATCTCCCAATCACCTCCAGCACGGTCGCTACAATTGATGCTATCATCCCTATGTGCGTATTATACTCTTCTTTAGCATCATGGTTACAAAAATATGATGAAAGGAAAATCATGCAACAGCGGTAAGCGGAGAGCGACGCTTATTCCTGGGTATTATCAGCTGGTTGTATGAAAAACGGTCTTTGGGGGGAGAATCGGGTATTTAGATAAAGAACAGTATAGTAGTGCCGAGAAGCAGGGTAAGGAGGATCACCAAGGTCAAGACGCATAATGTCAGCGATTTATCATTGAACTTAACATTGCCAAAACGAAGATGATCAATGTTGCTGCATGCTAAAATGAAAGGTGTTTCCTGTATCTCTATGGTTACCTGTCAGCAAATCGTCCTGTCGTGATCAATCAGTAGCTTCACAAGAATAACTTCAAGTTTTGATTTTTCTCTCTCTGGTTGACCTTACCACTGGCAATCCAATTTGACTTCAATGCCCCGCATGTCATAGACTGACATAAGATTGTAGCAGAACTTTTTACTGGCAATCTTAGCTTTTTTATATGGAGTGGCGGCTTGGCTGTTTCCTGACAATCAATAATCAAAGATGTTTATGCGTTAATCCAACCACCTCCACCAACCTCACCTATCATTTCAATAATTTGTTCGGCACGTTCCTTGTCTGAACATGGAATGTGTAATTTGCTTTCATCCGCACCCTTAATAATTAGGATAAATCCACCTTCTTTTGTTTCCTCAATTTTCATACCACTGATATCTTTAGGAACAAAGTATTCTGCCATTTGAATTTTCCTTTATATAACAAATTGGTATCCGGTTTCCAAATATCATTACGGTAAAGACATTTTGACACTGTTTCTCACAAGTGTCAGCCAGTTTCTAACCAGATATCATTTGTATTTCGTGTGGTATCTGAAAACTGGATATCTCCTTTATACAATCATTTTAATTCCAGTGGCAAGCTCAATCACTTGAGAAAATCTGTGATTTGATCTTCTTCCTAAACACTTTCAAAAAGAAGATAATTCTGAATCTCTTTTATTGATGGTCTGGAAGCATCAATAATTTCAAATGCTCCATTTGCCGCCAGGTTTCTGGAAATATAATTGAATTTTAATAAGTGCCAGAATACTCCTTTTGGGGTAAGTTTTTAAGACATGATAAAGTTAAAACTAAGTGGAAATATATTGACCATTAAGATCTACAAGAAGAGTCAAGGGCAGACCTGACCCTTTCATTTTAATTTTTAAATTGATTGCCTCATCTAGTCGTCATCATTTTTTTCACTGGTTATCCTTTCCTTCATTGCTTTCAACGCATTAGACCCTCTCGTCACTGTGGCAATTCCCACTCCGAGAATATTTGCAATTTTTCTCTGCGGCACCCCATCTTCCAACATCTGGAAAATTTTAAGACGTTTACTTAGTTCCGCAACCTCACTTGACGTGAGTAAACGCAATAGAACTTTTTCCATCTCTTCTGGATTTTTCTGGGCGAGCAAATGATTGACTAAATCTTTCATATTAAGTAGGTTTGTAATTTTGTACTAGTACAATAGTACATTTTTCATTTTTGTCAATTAAATCAAGGAGAACAAGTCTATGAAGAAGTATTGCACTATACTGCTTGCCTGTTTACTGGCAACCCCGGTTCTTGCCGCAGAACCTGTAAAGATTGGCATGGTTACCACCCTATCCACTAAAGCTGGTTACCTTGGTGAAGATATTCGGGACGGTTTTCAACTCGCCATAGATCAGGAGGCAGGTAAACTTGGTGGTGTAGCTGTTGACCTGATGGTTGAAGACGATGGTCGCAAACCAGAAAAAGGAAAGCAGATAGCTGAACGATTTATCAAAAAAGACAAAGTTCAAATTCTTACAGGTATTGTGTTTTCCAATGTAGCAATGGCTGTTGTTCCTAAAGTAGTCCGCCAGGATGTGGTATACTTGAGCACCAATGCCGCTCCATCAAAACTTGCAGGTAAAGGATGTAATAGCAATTACTTCAGCGTATCTTACCAAAATGACAACTTAGACGAGGTCGTAGGTAAATACGTAAGTGAGGTAGGACACAAGAGTGTCTACCTTCTCGCTCCAAATTATCCGGCAGGTAAAGATCATCTTGCCGGGTTTAAACGCTTTTATAACGGTAATATCGCAGGAGAAGTATATACCAAACTTGGTCAGTCAGATTACGCTGCAGAAATTGCCACATTAAGGGCTGCAAAACCTGAAGCAGTGTTCTTCTTTTTACCCGGTGGTATGGGTATCAACTTCCTCAAACAATATTCTCAAGCCGGATTATCGAAAGACATTCCAGTATACGGACCAGCCTTCTCTTTTGACGAACGTATCCTTAAGGCCGTCGGGCCAGCAGCCCTTGGGGTAAAAAATGGCTCCCAATGGGCCCACGATCTGGATAACCCTGCCAACAAACAATTTGTCCAGGCATACCAAAAGGCATATGGACGAATGCCAACCCTCTACGCAAGCCAAGGTTACGATACCGCTCGTTTAATAGGTTCCGCTCTTAAAGCAGTCAGTGGAGACCTCACCAACCTTGAGGCATTTAAAGCTGCAGTTAAAAATGCTGATTTTGAGTCTGTTCGGGGTAATTTCAGTTTTGGCACTAACCAGCACCCTGTTCAAGATCTGTACATCCGTGAAGTCATTTCCAAAGACGGTGGTTTCACCAACAAAACTGTACAAAAGGTATTTTCTAACCATGTCGACGCCTATGCGTCCGAGTGTAAAATGTAGGAGTCGAACGGGCCCATCTTGCAAGATTGGCCCTAGTTGCCATGTTACTTTTTTTTGAACAATGCCTTAACGGCCTTCAGCTGGGGATCATGCTTTTCCTCATGTCAGCGGGGTTGACACTGGTCTTCGGCATAATGCGGGTAATAAACTTGGCCCACGGGTCTTTCTATATGATAGGTGCCTATGTTGGAGCCACCGTGGCTTCAAGCACGGGCTCATTTCTCTTAGGTATAGTAGCAGCACTTCCGGCAGCTGCATGTACCGGGATGCTGGTAGAATGGATAGTACTACGTCGTCTCTACAACCGGGACCATCTGGATCAGGTATTGGCAACCTTCGGCCTTATCATGTTTTTTAATGAGCTCACCCGTATTATCTGGGGTCGCCAACCACTGTTCATGGATGTTCCCCCCTGGCTTAACCACGGAGTGGACCTCCTTCCTGGACTCACCTACCCTGCATATCGACTGGCAGTTATTTTTGTTGGTCTCTCCGTGGCACTGTTTCTCTGGCTTCTCTTTTCTAAAACTCGGTTAGGTATGCAGATTCGTGCTGGAGCGGTTAACCGGGAGATAGTTGCAGCACTTGGGGTAAACATAACCCTGCTTAATACATTAGTTTTTGGCCTTGGAACCCTATTGGCCGGGCTGGCCGGAGTTATGGCAGGTCCGATTCTCGCAGTAGAGAGCGGCATGGGTGAATCTATTTTGATTCTCACCTTTGTTGTCATCGTGATTGGTGGCATTGGATCAATTCGCGGTGCACTGGCCGGAGCAATACTGGTAGGCATGGTTGATACACTGGGTAGAGCTTTTTTGCCTACCTTGTTTCATATATTTTTTCACTCCACAAATGCAGATGCTGTGGCTGCCTCCCTCTCCTCCATGGGAATTTATATTCTTATGGCCGTTATTTTGGTTTGGAAACCACGAGGCCTCTTCCCTGCCCACTCCTGATGACAAAACAACAACGAACGACACTCGCCATAGTTGCATGCGCATTATTTCTTGTAGTTTTACCACCTGCTGCACTCTTTTTTGATCAGATATACCTGGTTTCTCTTATGAGCAGGGTGTTAATTTATGCTTTGGCTGCAGTCAGTCTTGACCTGCTGTTAGGATACGGAGGTCTAGTCAGCTTAGGCCACGCTGCGTATGTGGGCATCGGGGCCTATGTTGTTGGTATCGGATTTTTCCATGCTTCTGAAATGGAATCCTTTATCCTTTGGCCTCTTCAGATTAATGGCTCTGAGAATGGATTGGTCATCCTGCCTCTGGCGGCACTGGTATCCGCTTTTTTTGCCATGATATTCGGTGCTATGAGTCTAAGAACGAAGGGAATGCACTTTATTATGATCACCCTCGCCTTTGCTCAAATGCTCTATTATTTGTTTGTCTCCATGGGAAAATATGGTGGCAGTGACGGTCTCTCTCTCTACTCCAGATCATCG
>JAUVON010000143.1 GCA_030599175.1 Desulfobulbaceae bacterium
AAATATCTCAGCACTGATCTTTTCCGAAAGGAGCCACCGCAAGATTGGTTCCTATCTCCGCATATTACTCTTCTCGGGGTTGAGTCATTTGCATGAATGTATTGTATATCCAGTACGTCCGGGAGTGAAAAATATTCAAACACTGTCCTTCTTCCCCTTCCACTTCCGCATGCGCATCATCTGATCTTCGATTTCCTTTATAAGATGCTGGGCCTCGGCTTCTTCCAACACCCCGTCATGCTGCATTTTCCAGACAAGATATCGTTCGTGGTTGAGAAGCAGCCGCCGGGTCGATTGGATCTGCAGTTTTTTGACTAGCGGGCCGTGCTTTTCTCCCAGGTAGCTGGTAAAGCCCAACGCCTGGCTGCAGTTGAGGTCGATCATTTCCTCTACACGACGGCATATCTCGGGATTAGGGCATAACTTGTCGATATGGCGCCGCATCTCCTCCTGGGCTTCGATAAAGCCCCGGGCAATGTCATAGCCAAGGGAGAGCCGCGAGAAGAACCACTCCTCGATGAATTTCCTAATTATAGGGATATGATGCAACAATCCCGGACAAGAGGGTACAGTGAAGATATGGTCCAACTCCGGGCGCGGAGCGATTTCCGGTCTGTTATCCAGGGCCTGTTCCACCGAGCGTGACAGTTTAAATGCAGCCTTTCGGCCGATACAGCCCTCTTCAAACTGCCGCCAGTAGTCACTACGTTCAATTTCCAGCAGGCGGCGCATAAAGGCTACATCGATATCTTCCTGCAAGGGAGGCCTATCCAGGGAGCAACTGCCGTCCTTGCACGGATCCTCAATCAGACGACCAAGACTGTCCGTCTCCAACTTGTCAAAAAAAGGTTTGGAGGCTTTTTGGCGTAAAAACTCGTTCAACTGTAGATTCAGGCTCTCCTTGGCCTTCTGCACCGAGAGCTCCTTGGCGGGGGGGAGACGATCCAACTTGAGAAGGTGAAGCAACCATTCCATGGTCGACCCGTTTATCACTATGGTCAGCACGACAATGCCGGCGGCCAGAAAAAGAATCTGGTCTCGGATATCAACGGGAATGGCGGTGTCTCTTGCAATAGACAAAGCAAGGGACAACGAGACTGCCCCTCGCAGACCGCCCCAGACCAGAACTATACCCTTTTCCCTGGTAATGCCTATGCCGATGCGGCCGAGAATAGGCATCAGCAGCAGGACAGAGATAAAGCGAATCAGGGTCAACAGGACATAGAGGACCGCCAGTATCAGCCAGAGCCTGGGAGAATCCAGGTTAATCTGCAGGACAATAACGATGCCGACTATGAGAAAAATCAGGGTGTTGGCCACGTAGGCCATCATCTCCCAGAACTGATGGAGGAAGTGAGTCACCTCCGGGGAGATCCGGATTCGGCCAATGGTCGAGAAGAGCAGTGCCAGGGCAACCAGGGCAACTACCCCAGAGGCATGGATGGATTCGGCGGTGATAAAGGTCAAATAGGCAGCCCCGATGGAGAGACTGATCTCAATCAGAGGCTGGTTGATGAGTTTGCCGATAATCCAGAGTACCATCCAGCCAATACCCGCACCGATCAGCAGACCGGTACTGACCACCCAGATAAACTTGCCGATCACCGGTAAGGCATGAACCTCGGTGGTGGTGCCTAGAACAAAGCCGTAAAAAATCGAAAAGAAGACAATGGCGGTTCCGTCATTGAGCAGCGACTCCCCTTCAATCAGGGTCTCCAGGCGCTTGCGCGAACTTTTTTCCTTGAGCAGGGCTACAACAGCAACCGGATCAGTGGCGCTGACTAAGGCCCCGAAGAGGAGGGCGACACCAAATCCCCAGGGCAGCAACCACTGGATGGCCAGGGCACTCAAGACCATGCTGATGATTAGGCCGATGATGGCCAGTAGAATAATTTGCGGGGCAATCCGGAAAAAGAGGTGGGGCTCCATGCTGTAGGCCGATTCAAAGATCAGGGTGGGAAGGAACAGGTAGAGGATCAGGTGGGGATCGATATTTCCCACCTGGTGAAGAATGGAATCAATGACTTCCAACTCCAACCAACCGGCCCTGGTTACGGCGGCGGTAACAATGCCGACTAATAACAGCATCACAGTATGGGGCAGCCTGTAGTTGCGCATCATGACCTTGATCAAGGTCCCAAGTAACAAGGCAAAGACGACAAAAAGGAGTATGGTCAGGTCATTATCATGCATACGCTACCAGGTGAGGGAAATCGTTTTTCAGACCAGCGAAACCGTATCCTGGTTTCAATCTACTGCAACACCCTCTGTTCTAAAAGATCTTTTTGAAAAAGATCGTAACTACATTGAGGAGATAAAAAATGAGAAAGTTAGACCACTTGCCGATATAAGCTTGGCAAATGGCCTATGAATTCTGACTCGATCAAGAGTTCAGTAAATGCTGCCATCCGGCAGTCTTTAATTAGGAGAGTTTTGGAGTCTTAGAGAGACGTAAGATGTTTTCTGAATCTGAAAACTTTGCGAACTCGTGAATTTTTTCCCCCTGCATCAGTAGATCGTGAAGATAGTAGCAATCTTTAGAAAAGGAATTGTTGAGATACCTGAACCTTCGATGTCGCAATGTTAATGCCGTAAATAAGCTGCGCCCACCAAACTTTTGCCTACCAGCCACTTCCAACCAGAGACACTCCACCGAGACTAAATCAATTTCGCAGACAACATCCATTCAATAAAATGCTATATGGAACGTAAGCTTGATTTGTCTTGTTATATGGCTCTTTATGTTCGATTGTTTATTTCCCTGCCGGGCAAGCCAATTCGCAGGCACGGCAATATTTAATCACCAAATTACGTTTCCCGTTTTCATTGATTTCTCCATCTGAAATTTTATTTTCTACATTAGCGTTCATCTGCCTGCGGCATATTGGTCGGCTGTATTTTCCATTGGGAAAGGCATTCACTGGACATGCTTTTTGGTAAATATAATCGCAAGTCTCACACGGGGAGAATCCTTCTAGCATTTCGGTGGGCTGCAAACCTCCTTCAATCAATATTGAGCAAAGCCTGATCCGAGATCCCCATTCTGGATGGAATAACAGGTTGTTTTGGCCGATGATACCAAGACCAGATATGACAGCAGCGTCTTTTAGGAATAGACCACCCTTCTCCACATTGTAGGGTAGGGGCTGAGAGTCTAAACTATGCTCCTTTCGCAGCCACTTTTTCATAGACTCTGATATTTTTCTAAGACGTCGATTGCCCCAAGTGTCTCCTCGTTCCCACCAGTCTAAACGGCGATCGTTTTTTGGGTGCGTCAAGCCTAATACCAGTACCGAACGAGTCTTCTATGGCCAGTTAACTCACCCTGACATCCAACAGCTAAAGATATTGACTTGTACCTCAAACCAGGACGATAATTGGAAACCTGGGATGTTTTGATTGCTGGTTTTGATTTAACTCGACAGTCAGCGTGTAGGTTATCGATCAAAGATTATCTGGAAGAACTGAACCCCTACGCGGAAAAAACACCCCATCTGCACTCATTGCATTCGTGCGCTTAGGGTTTGGCCCAAAACACAGATTTTTCAGATATGAGGAGGACAACGAATAGAGTTTAGCAAGAAACAACGAGAGTATTTTTTATCTCCACCTGAAACCCCCTTTTTTCAACTGGTTGATGGCAATTTGAAGAATACATCATGTAATGTTGAATGGCAGTTATTTGCTGTTGTGCAAATATTAGCATTCAACCACATTGACCGCCAGACCGCCCTGTGAAGTTTCTTTGTATTTGCTGTTCATATCAAGCCCTGTATCATACATAGTCTTGATGCAGTTATCCAAGGAGACAAAATGGCCGCCGTCACCCCTAAGGGCGAGGGCGGCAGCGGTGACAGCCTTTACAGCTCCAAAACCGTTTCGTTCGATACAGGGTATTTGTACTAGTCCGTTTATCGGATCGCAGGTCATTCCAAGATGATGTTCCAGAGCGATTTCCGCTGCGTTTTCTATCTGCTCATTGGTGCCACCCAAAACGGAGCAGAGGCCAGCAGCAGCCATGGCTGAAGCGGAGCCGACTTCTCCCTGGCATCCTACTTCAGCACCTGAAATTGAGCCGTTATGTTTGATAATGCCACCAATGGCAGCAGCGACAAGAAGAAATTCTCTGACATCTTGTACAACAGCACCGGTACAGAATCTAAGATAATATTTGATAACAGCGGGTATGACCCCGGCAGCCCCGTTGGTGGGTGCGGTGACGATTTTTCCTCCCGCAGCATTTTCCTCGTTTACAGCAATAGCATAGAGGGCTAGCCATTCATTGGCGAAATGGGGTGGCCGGTCTGGAGATGAAAATTCTGCATCCAGTTTTTTGTAGAGCGGCTTTGCCCTCCGTTTCAGCAGAAGGGTTCCCGGCAGTGAGCCGTCTTGTGATAAACCGCGGTCAATACAGTCTGCCATTACAGTCCAGATTTGATCGAGACGAGTTTCGAGGTTGCTTTCTCCGGCAAGACTTATTTCATTTGCATATTTCATCTCTGCAATGGACAGGTTGGCCTGTTTTCCCATGGCAATCATTCTGGTCGCTGTATTAAAGGGATAGGGGAAGTCCGTAGGTTTCACCGAATTACAGTCTACTGACTGTGATTCGGATAATAAGTCTTCTTCAAGGACAACGAATCCCCCGCCGATGGAGTAGTAGGTCTGCTTGAGTAAGAGTTTCCCATCGCCTGCATAGCCAAAAAAACGCATACCATTAGCATGTCTTGCAAGAGGGGGGCCATAATCAAAGATCAGATCGGTTGCAGGATCAAAACGAAGTTGGGAGAAACCGGTAGGGGAGACAAACTTCTGTTCGTGTATCGTTTTGATAATATCGTCAATCTTATCGGCGTCAATGGTTTGCGGTGAATGACCAGCAAGACCAAGTACAATGGCCCTGTCAGTTGCATGGCCTTTGCCTGTGTAGGCAAGGGAACCGTGCAGGCTGGCCCGAAGATGCCCTACTTCGTTGTCTTGTATTTTTTTTATGGCTTTAAGAAAGAGGCCCGCTGCCGTCATGGGTCCCATGGTGTGTGAACTTGAGGGGCCAATACCTATTTTGAATATATCAAAGACACTTATGAACATTTGCTGTAACCTGGGAGAAATTTGATCTTATTTTTCTTGGTTTATACCAGTCACATTTTTTTGATGCAACGTGCGCCTGCTCTTTTTTTCTGCCTGGAAGAGTGTGTCAATGGTTATGTGGGAAAATATTTTTTCTGGACAGACACCAGTTACAGTGCGATTGAATTGATAGCCTGAATAGCTCTACTCTGAAATTTTAAACAAACACCCCCAATAGTAGTTATGATATTAGTACTATATGCTCCACGCTACTCTACATCTCACTCTACACCCTGTGTTTTTAGACGGCTTGTCCGTCATCGGGGGGAGAAGGGGAAGAATGACAGGAGTGACAGGGCAGACACCAGGATTATTATAAAACAGTCGAGTACTGTTGCGCTGTGTGTAAATATGTCACCGAGTACTCTGTTTGAAGAAGTCCCGTTGACCCTTGTCCTTTACTATCTTATCTGCAAGGTGGGGTGTTTTTTCCGCCCACCTCACCACGGCCCGATTGACATAGCGATTATGCCGCAAATAGACCCTTGAAAATCACCGATTTATTAAAACGGCACCTCAAGTATTCAATTAGATGTCACTCTCTTCAAATGCCCCTCTTCTTAGCGTTAAAAATGTTCCATTGCTACGGGAAGGTCTTATTGAGAAGGCTTTGAGTTTTATAAAAACGCATTACTTTTTTAGCTGACATCAAAGGAGGGAAGTATGACACCTTTGAAGACGATACGATCGAATCCGCTGAGTGTGTTCTTGACCAGACCTAAAAACCTTTTATAAGTTTTTTCATGAGCCCTTTCCTTGTGTGTTGTTGAGATTTTTCGATATTTCTCATTATACACAATAGGAACGGCTCATTTCATTTCGGGGATTGGGTTGCGGGTGTTCTGCCCGCCTTAGCATAGTTTTTCATTCCAATCCAACACAACAACGTATATATTTGAAGATAGAAATGTTTTTTCTTTATCCAGGAGTATTACATTGGAAAGTAGCGCTTTCTGTCATGGGGATTCGTTTGGGAGCAAAGCGTTTTAACGGGATTCAGATTGAAACATACGCGGCCTATTGGCTCTGACAACTCTAATGGGAAATAGGTGAAAAGGTATGAAGCAAGAAGCGGTACTGGACTATTTTATCCTGAATCATCAATTGCGATCAACCCGGGATATGAGCATTTTTGACCGGATCACGCAGCAGTCAGTTTATGAAGTGGTCAAGGTCGTTGCGGGTCTACCTGTTTTTTTTGAGGAACACATGCAGCGTATGCGACGTTCCGCAGCGCTGCTGAAGGTTTCCCTGCCTAAATCGGATGAGGAGGTATTAGAGGAAATCTGTCTTCTGCTGGAAAAGAACCGCTGTAAAAATATCAATGTCAAACTTATCCGGACCCGGATCGGGGGCGAAGATTATTTCCTGACCTATTTTATTGAACCTGAATCTTTGAGCCGGGGAGAATATGCCCGGGGAATTCACGCTATTTTGTTTCAGGGCGAAAGGCCCAAACCCCATCTTAAAACAGTGGGGAGTGCTTTTCGTGACCGGGTAGAGGCCGCCCGGGCCAGGACGGGTGCCTATGAAGCCTTGTTGGTGGATGACCAAGGCAACATAACCGAAGGCAGCCGATCCAATATCTTCTTTCTCAAAAACGGCCTGCTCTTGACCCCGCCAGCCCGGACCGTTCTGCTGGGGGTTACCCGTAAACATGTCATAAACCTGTGTAAATCTATGAAACTGCCAGTGCTGGAAGAGCTTCTGCACCGCGGGAAAATCAGTGAGATCAGCGGTGCCTTTATTACGGGTACCACGATTGATATCGCGCCCATCCGCTCCATTGACGATTACACAATTTCTTCGGTGGAAAACCCGCATATTCAAAATATCATGCGGCTTTACTCAGGCGAGGTAAACGCTTATATA
>JAUVON010000283.1 GCA_030599175.1 Desulfobulbaceae bacterium
AGGCAGTTGTCATGATCCATATGAACATGGGTGGTTGAGACGATATGGTGATGGTAATCATGCTGGACTATGGTAATTTTTTCCTGGAGATTAGGTTGATGGTGGTCATAGACCAGGCTGATGACACCCATAACCTGTTTGTCGACCTGCCACTCATTTTTAACGAATGCTTTACGAATAAGATCCCTGATGGCCTCCGAGCGATTGTTGTAACTGCGGGCCTGGATATGTTTATCGAAAATTTCAAGCAGGTTTTCTTCAAGAGAAATGGAGAATCGTTTCAGCATTAGTCTATCGCCTCCCTGTAAAATGTTGAATTACTTTTCATTTCTCTTCTCTGCACCAGGATTTTTTTTCAACCTGAAGCCACAATACAATATGACGATAGTCAGAATTATGATTGTATACCATGGGAACCAGCCGATGGCAGCCTTGAAAGCAAAAAATTCTATAATTTCCTGCTGCCAGTCCGGATGGCTGCTCAACCCCTGTTTTCTCTCATACTGCATAAGCACAGCAAAGAATACACCAATCAGTCCATAGGCAAGGTTAAAGGCAAGTCCTTTAAAGCTGAGTACAGTTGCCCTGTGGTGAGAATCTGTGATCTTGTTCAGGTAATGACTTGCGAAAAAGGAAACAAGCATGAGGCCGATAAAGATCAGTGCCATGGGGAGAATTCCCAGGTAAGGGAAGAAACCGGTAAGACCGAAGAGTCCTGTGAGTGAGATGAGCGCAATCCAGAACATATTCTGGGTTGGACTGAATTTTATGACCATATATTCGGCAACCTTGGGGGTGACCAGGCCGAGCAGGGCTATTGCCGAACCTATAAGGCCAAAACTTGCCTCAGGAAGATCGATGAGACGGTAATATTGACTGGTCATGGTGACGATCATTCGAAGGACATGGTCATAGCACATACCCACCAGGATTATTGCCAGGGCAAAGGGGGTTTTTGCAATCCATTTTGCTGCCTGCCAGATCATCGCCGACGCTTTCATTATATCATATTTTTCCTCCGGTGCCTTTTCAGGGCCCGGTTCCTGCATCATGAGAGCAGTTATGCAGGCAAAAACGGCCAGCAGCAGGGTTAAATATATGGGGAAGCGCATGGTAATCTGCTGGGTTACAGAATGGGAGGATCCGAACCAGAGGAGAATGCGGTTAATAATTCCCGGATCATAGATTAAAGCCCCGGTGGTCGCGGTTATAATGGACGCAATTGAGCGGAGCCGCATCTGCAGACTGAGCACTTTGGGCCAGTCGTCTACCGATCCTTCCTCGGCAAGAGAATCATAGGCTATGGCCTCGTCTGCCCCGCTTGCCATGGCTTCTGCAAGGCCGCTGAGTACCCTGTTGATAAGAAATCCCCAGAAGATGATGGTTGAGTTGCCAAGGGGCATAAATGCGATAACCAGCATTTCAAAAACCATCAGGAATGATGTTATGACGATAAGGGTTTTCCTGCCGAAAATGTCAGCCAGGGCACCGGATGGAACTTCAGCTACAACTATGGTGATTGCCCATACTGTATTTAACAGGGCAAACTGCTCAATTGTAAGGCCGTAATCGAGAAACAGGATTGTAAAGACCGGGTAATAGAAGCGGGCGTTGAAAAAGATTCGAAAAGCAATAAAGAGCCGAATGTTGGCAATAGAAAATGGTGAAGAGATTGCATCCATATTAGGCAACCGATTTACGGGCAAGCTGTTCCCTTGCCGTTTCTGAAATGGTCCTGAAGTCGATTTTTCCACTCCCCATTTTTGGCAGGGTTTCCCAGACAAGAAAGATTTTTGGCAGTGCAATGGCGGGGAGCTGCTCCGCCATTTGTTTGACTACCTTCTTTTCTTCTAAAGCAGCAGTTACCACGGCAACAATTTTTGCTCCCTTGATGGAGTCTGGGATTTCTACAATACAGCATTGGGCATCTTCAGGAAGCAGTTTTTCAAGTACGTCTTCAATTTTCACCAGGGAGACCATTTCTCCACCGATCTTGACAAACCGTTTAAGTCGGCCGACATGCCAGAGGTAGCCGTCTTTGTCGATATTGCCCATATCTCCGGTATCATACCATCCGCGACGGATATGCAGGGAGGTTTGCTCAAAATCGTTGAAATATCCCTTCATTACGCTGTCGCCCTTGACAAGAATCCGACCATCTTCCCCTAGTTCGGATTTTTCACCTGTCTCATAATGTTCTATTCGAATTTGCAAGCCGGGAACAGGTTTCCCGACACTTCCAGGCCTGTTGTTTTCCGGACTGTTGGCAGAGATAACCGGTGAACATTCCGTTGCACCGTATCCTTCATAGATGGTAATACCGTGCTTGGTCTTAAAGCCGTCACGTAGGGAATTCGGACATTTATCTGCTCCTGCCATGGCTATTCGCAGAGAGTCAAAGTCCCCTTTTTCCGATTTGCGCAGGTAGCCCCAGAAAAAGCTGGGAGTACCCACCAGAAAGGTTGCCTTCTGTTCCCGGATAATTGTACACACTCTCTTGTAGTCCAGAGGATTTGCATAGGTCAATATTTTCATGCCGTGACAGAGTGGCAGCCACATGGTTACGGTGAGTCCGAAGACATGGAAGTAGGGCAGTGCGCAAAAGAAGATGTCTTCAGACACGAATTTGAAAATCGGCGTGACTGAGTCGATATTGGAGAGGATGTTTTTATGGGTCAACTGTACTGCTTTAGGATCTTTTTCCGAGCCGCTGGTGAATAGAATCACAGCGGTGTCATCCTCTTTTCCACCATGTACCAGTTTCTTGATTATGGAACCCGGCAAGGCGGCAGTGAGTGCGGCACGTATTTTCTGAGCGGAGGAAATGGAATCCATTATATCCTCGATATAGATCATCCCCTCCACGTAGGGACATTCTATTTTTTCGAGAAGTGCTTTAGAGGTGATAATTGTACTGAAGTCGCATTTTTGCTGGGCATACTTTGCGTTTTGCTCCGCACCTGTTGAATAGTTTATCATCACAGGTATTCGGCCGCTCATCAGCACTCCGATTTTTGTCAGCACACAACCGGCGGAAGTGGGGATCATTATACCTATAAACCCTTTATCCATCTTGCTGAAAACCCGGGACAACAGCAGAGTCGCAATGAGTGACTTCTGGTATGTCAGCTCTTTATCGGTAGAAAAATCATGAATAGCAAGTTTTTTGCTGAACTCTTTTGCAATGTCAATAAATTGGTGATGTAGCACGTTTACCTCTGGTTTTATGTTGGTGGTGTGGTAGAAAGTTCCAGTTCCGAGATTTCCAGGATTGACCGGGGAATTTCTTTTTTGACCTGGATCCCCAGTTCCCGCAGCTGCTCAGCATGGGAAACAAGATTTCCTCTGCCCTGAGTAAGTTTTGTCATGGCAGAATCATAGGTTGCATGACAGGTAGTAAGCTGCTTGCCTATTTTTTCCATGTCTTCAACAAAACTTCTGAATTTATCGTACATAATCGTTGCTCTTCTGGCTATTTCGACGGAGTTTTTGCTCTGATGCTCATATTGCCAGATGTTTTCAATAGTGCGCATGGTTGCCAGCAGGGTAGTGGGAGTAACGACAATGATTTTTTTTGTCAGAGCGTCGGAGAAGAGTTGATCATTATGCTGATATGCTGCGGCAAAAGCTGCTTCAACCGGCATGAACATCAGCACAAAATCAAGTGATCGGATACCGGTTAAAGCAGGATAGTTTTTATTGCTCAGTTGTTTTATATGATCTCCAATGGCTTTTACCAGTTCATCAAGTTGGTGAATCTTATCAACCTCCTCTTCACTGTTTACATATCTCTCCCAGCTGATCAATGACACCTTGGAATCGACAATAATGTCTTTTCCTTCAGGTAGATGGATGATCACATCAGGTTTCATCAGTTTATTATCAGGATCTCTGAAACCTCCCTGGGTTTCATATTCATGGCCGGCGCGAAGACCGGACTGTTCGAGGACACGTTCTAATACCAGTTCTCCCCAGTTGCCCTGCTGTTTTGTGTCTCCTTTAAGAGCCCTGGTAAGATTTATCGCTTCCTGGTTGATCTGTTGATTCAGCTCTCTTAGTTGTAGGATTTCTCTTTTAAGCGAAGTTCTTTCAC
>JAUVON010000407.1 GCA_030599175.1 Desulfobulbaceae bacterium
GCAGGCACGAACGACCGTTTTACCGTCGATTATCAAACCGGAATGGTTACACCAGGGGCAGACGGAATTGCGGAGATCGAGTTGCGCTGCGACTTTTCGGCCGACCTCTCCAGCGAGGAAGGGGATACGGAAAGTTCTGCCGCAGCCTTCGCTGTGCTCGTGCTGGCGCCCTGGACCGACGGCTTCGACTCGCAGCTGCTGGAGCGGCAACTCCTGGACGGCCTGAGTGCGGCCGACCTGCACGCCTTGGGAGGTCAACTCGTGCTCGGTCCCGATGGAACGCTGACCCTGCCGGTGCTGGACGACCCGCCGACCGGCCTGCACTACACCCTCAACGCCATAAAGGGTGCGAACCGCGCCTGGCCGTTGGGGATACCTTGCAGCGGAGCGAGCGACGAACCGGCTTACCAACTTGTCGGCTTCGGCGCCGCACGTGTGGTCGGCGCCGAGATCGACCACAGCCTGCAGACTCCGCAAATAGCCGTAAATATCTCTTCCAGGCGGATAACACCGACAACTGCGCCATCTTCCACAACCGGCAGAACAACCTCATTGCTATGCAGCATGATCGACAAAGCCTTGAGTAAGGGATCTCTTCCCTTAACAATGTGCTGAATCGGCATCATGCAATTGGAGATGAGCGTGTCTCTTTTTTCGGAACATTTGCTGAAAAAAGAGTCTTCCCATAAAATAGCAAGATCCTGGTATTCCCCCCCCTTGCCCTCATAACTCTCAGGGATATCTGCCATACGTTTATCAAGAGCTCGAAGAATGGTTTGCAGGGTGAGACGACCAACAAGATTATCATTTTCATTGACAACCAACATTCCTCTATACCGGATACGACCATTTTTATCGCCGGCAAAAGACAACAAAGTCTGCACTGCATTACTTATTGTTTGCGTCTCTTTTATATGAGGATAACTGCCAATTGGAACTATAAAATCTCTTACGACCGGTTTTTCTGATGTCACGACTTCTCTCCTCTTTTATGGTTGATGGCGTCGTGGTAAGTTGCAGAACACACCCCACCTGGCTGCGGAGTTTTTGTTAAAAACCCGACATGGGAAATTGGGACTTTCCTTCGCCCCATAACTTCAATTAAGGGTTAGGTGAGCTACCAGCTTTTACTCTTGAGAATTTGTTTCATTTCGTCCTGGGATTTCTTTTCCAGAACCAGCATTCTCTTATGTTTGGCATTGCTGATTTTTTCGAGAAGTACATTGAGGTCAACCGGTTTTTCCAGAAAATCCTCAGCACCGAGCTTCATCGCCTCAATACCTGTTTTCACAGTGGCGTGACCGGTTAATATGATAATTTCAAGATCTGGACGTTTCTCCTTTATCTGTTTCATCGTTTCAATACCGTTGATGCCCGGCATAGCCAGATCCACAACAATTGCATCAAAATTTTTATCTTCAACCTGAGCAATGGCATCTTCTCCGCTTGTCACGGAGTTTACTTGCAGGCCGCGGGTTTCAAGACGTTCGGAAAGAACCTCAAGAAACTGTTCTTCATCATCAACTAACAGTACGTTGGCTTCCAGTTTATCTGCCATTTTTATCTCCTATGCTAATGGTTCTTCACGTTTGTCCGATTGCAACAACCGCCCTCAGGCAGCTTCTCTGGCAGCAGCCATTTTCTTGTAAGCCTCTTCAATGGTTGCAGATAGCTTTTGAACATCTGTCGGTTTCTGTAGATAAGCGTAAGCACCCAGGTTCATGCAGGTTTCACGATCAGCCTCAGATCCATGACCCGTTAAAATAATAACCTCTATATCGGGGTTTGTCTTTTTGGTCTGCTTCAACACCTCAATACCGTTAATACCCGGCATTTTCAGATCAAGCACCATAACATCAGGCTGATCATCATCTATAAAATCAAGCGCCTCCCGACCGTCAAACACAGCATATGAACCAACATTACGGTTCACCAACCTCTCAGACAATGTCTGCACATATTCTTTTTCATCATCAACGAGCAGGACCTTGGGAGGCAGTTCAAAATGCTGATCCCGGTAAATTGATGCCCTGTAACCCTTACCCTGCAAAACCTCAACACTCTCAACTCCGTGGACAGAATGTGCAATTTCTGAAAGTTTTGCGGTCAGATTACTGAAACTGAAGGAGCTTTTATTAACCTTCAGTGAAACACGACTGTCTCTCACTTCAACATCCACCTTCTGCCCTTTAAAAAGCAGAGCGAGTTCTACCTTGGCGGCAAGGCCGAAATCCCTTACAGCTCTGAGAGAGTCTTTTGTTTCCAGCACAGCTGTTTTGTTATAATTTTTCTTGATGAGAGCAACCACATCATCAACACTCTTTTTTCCTACAGGAATGACAATATCATACAGAGACTGGTCAAAAGGTTCTTTGTGGAACA
>JAUVON010000001.1 GCA_030599175.1 Desulfobulbaceae bacterium
CAGCATGACCCGTTTATATCCTTTGGCCATTCGCATGGTATCGATACCCGGGTTGTCCAGCGCGCCATTGAGAACTTTCCTCGTTGCGTCATGCAGAAAGCTCATATCCAGTCCAATGTGATGTCCGACCAGGATATCCATGCCAATAAAAGAGACAAATTTTGGGATAACCTCTGAAAGGGGTGGTGCTTCCCATAGTTGATCCGGTGTGATCCTGTGTACCAGTGTTGCTTCTGTATGGTTGAGTTTCCGTGGTCGTATGTAATAGTGAAATGTCTGTCCAAGATCAATCTGCAGATTTCTTATTTTGACCGCACCAATCGAAATAATCTCATCTTTTTTCCGATTCATACCGGTTAGTTCTGTATCCAATACAACAAAATTGTATTCCTCCAGCGGCCGGGTCTGGTCAAAACTTTTAAAAAATTCTCTATTTTTAACAATCAGTTCATGCTGGGTCCGGAATAGGGATTTTTTAAAAAACTGACCAATCATATGTATGCTCCTGGAAGGTCATTGCGAGGATGGTTAAGCCGCCGGGAAAATATTCTCCAAAAAGCTCTGGGTTTTCTCAATCACCGTAAAGGCATCCCTGAGCATACGTTTTTCGATATCAGTAAGTTGTTCAGGGTGAATGAAGTTGTCTGGAACATCGCCGTTTTCTATCTGGCTTAACTGGTGAATCAGGCGCAACTGCATCTGGAATTCGTATGCATCGACTGTTGCCTGATAGAGATCCAGGGGGATTTTTTCTTCAGTCATCAGAATTTTCAGGCGGCTGAGGGTGTTTGTCTCCCTGATGCCATATTTCAAGGAGAGAGTGCGGGCAAAATTGACAAATGGGGTGAGCCCTCTGGTTTTGATATCTAATTTATCCCTGTGATCGCCGTTTTTTTCAACAACAAAATTGTTGAAGAATGACAGTGGTGCCCTGCTGTCAATGCACTGTCGTGCCAGATGAAAAGTTAAGATCGGCTTTTTATTTGATTGTTCAATCAGATATTCCCTCAAGTCGACAGCAAGTTGTTCTGTGCCAAAGCTGTATCGAAAATCAAAAAATATAGTGGAATTGAGCAACTCCTCCGGATCAGGCGCATTGATCCAATGTAAAAAATACGATTTCCATACCGACAAAGGCTGACACCATTTGGGATTTCTCGCCATTACATCTCCCTTGCACAGGGGATAACCACAGTGCACCAGGTGGTCGATAGCCTGTTTGGCGAAGGCGCTGAAATAGTCTTCGGCCCGTCGACGTTGTTCGTCATTTTCAGGATCAGCATAAATGAGAGCGTTATCTTGATCAGTTTTGAAGGTCTGTTCCCTTCGTCCTTCACTGCCCATCAGCAGCCAGCAGAATTTTACAGGGGGAGGACCCATCTGTTCCTGAAGAAGGCCTAAAATTCTATTGACAATCTGGTCATTGAGAATGGCAATCATGCGGGTGATGTTGCCGGCTTTGGCACCCTCGTTGATGATATTTCGGATAATGTCGGATATCTTCTGGCCAAGGGCATAAAGTCCCTGAAAATCAGGTTGTGCCACGATTTCTTTGAAGAGGTAGTAAGGAGAATTGCCCTGTTGAACCATAACGTCGTGGGATGTGACAACGCCGATTACCCGCCCCCTTTGCTCAACACCAAGATGATGGATTCCTGTTGACATCATCTTCAGTAATATATCAAAACAGAGCGTCTGAGACTGGACGGTTTTTAGCGGCCGACTCATTATTGTTGTCACAGGTTCTTTGTAATCAAGTCCTGCGGCGATCACCTTCGTTCTAAAATCGGTATCGGTGATAATGCCGACAATTGAATCAGGGTTCTCATGACCATACACCAGCAATGAACCAATAGTATGTTCCGACATTATGGCTGCCGCTTCCTGAATTGATGTCGTGTCTGAAATAGCGTGAAGGGTTTTAGTCAATTCCCCGGCAGTAACACGGAAGAGATACAAAGCGTCAGTGGTTCGGCGGGTCATCCGTTTGCGGCGCAGTTCACTGTATGCTGTGGCCACAACATTGTCAGAAAAACTTTTCAGATAAAAGTGCGCCACAACTGAGTTTTCCTGTACTAGCTTCAAGAAAATATCCCGCTCCAGCAGAAAACAAAAAGTGTCTTCAACCGTTTCAATATTAAGGTTGGCACGGGTTCCTCTGATGAGCCCCAACGCACCTATATTAGCCCCAACACCACGATAATCCTTGAGTACGACCCGATCCTCTTCGTCGGTGATGAATGCCTTGACTCCCCCACGCTGGATTAAATACAAATGGGTGATCTCTGATTCGTTATAGGTTAAGAGCCGAGTGCCTTTGGGAAAAAAATCAATTCTGCAATGTTTGGCCAGGGAGAGTAGAATATTGACATCCAGTTCTTTAAACGGCATCGTTTTCTTAAAGAATTCAACAGCGACATTAGGGGGGACTGCGTGAACGCTGCTGTCAAAAGCCAGTATCGGCGGCTCAGTTTTATCACGTTCTCTTTTTGACATGTTCACCTCAGGTGAGCTGTTACAGCTCTGTTTTTCAGAAACGACACCATCTTTTTTCATTTAAACAAAATTGATCAGCAGTGTCCAGTTTGGTTTTTACGGAATTCAGTTTATTGCCGGGAAACTGGATTGTTCCTGTTTCTTGGGTGTATGATGCACAACTATTTGTTTTAATACATATATTTAGATAAAATGGATTCGTCTAAATAGAGAGGAGTGAGAAAAATACGATTCAATAAAAAAAAATGATGCTTATGATCAATTTTTATCTTACAGTGTGGTTAGCTCGGCACACTGACATAACATTTTCAAAATATAAAGCATAGTGCTGAGCCGGCTTTCAAAGACAAAAAGCTCTTGATTTCAGGCGTTCCATAAAACGCGGATGTCAGAAAGATAGATTATTTCCACTATAGATGTAGTGAACGGATTCTATTCAATAAGAGTAATTCCTGCTTTTTCTCTGTAGGGCTGTGCAATCCGCTTTATTTAATCTATAGAATAACTTTTGGTTTTTATCTCTCTGGAGCACTTCCAGTGCCTCTTGAGATATGTTGCAGGTTCTTGGGCATTGAGTCGAGATTCTTTGGCTCAATTTTTTAGAAATCATGGGAAAAGGAATGGATTTATGAGCGAAAAAGACGTAATTGAAACTTCGGAAGCGGAAATTGCGGTACACTGGAAAGAAGAGGATTATTATCCAATAATTCCAAAATTTACCGGTCAGGCAAATCTGACTGATCCGTCAATCTATGATAGGTTCAGTCTGGATAATTTTCCTGACTACTATACCGAGTTTGCCGATCTTCTCACCTGGTATAAATCCTGGGACGAAGTACTCGATTCAAGTGATGCGCCCTGCTATAAATGGTTCAAGGGGGGATTGCTGAATGCCAGCTATAACTGCATTGACAGGCATTTAAAAGATAATAAGAATAAAACCGCCATCCATTTCGTGCCGGAACTCGAAGAAGAGAGAGTTCAGCATGTCACTTATCAGGAACTCTATGTAAGGGTCAATGAATTTGCACAGCTCTTAAAAGATACAGCTGGTTTGAAGAGAGGCGACAGGGTTACCATTCATATGCCTATGTCTGCTGAGTTGCCGATAACCATGCTGGCCTGTGCCAGAATCGGTGTAATCCACTCAGTTGTTTTTGGTGGCTTCTCAGCAAACGCTTGTGCTGACCGTGTTGTTGATTCAAACAGCAGGATTTTGATCACCATGGATTCGTACTATCGTGCTGGTGGGCTGCTGAACCATAAGGCTGTTGATGATGAAGCCTGCGAACTGGCGGCGTCTGCGGGACAAAAAGTTGACAAACTGTTGATATGGCAACGTTATCCTGGCAAGATGTCTACCGAGTCGGCACTGGTTGATGGGCGGGATATCATCGTCAATGACGAATTAAAGAAATACTATGGCGCACGGGTTGAACCTGAGCGGATGCTCTCTGAAGATCCTCTTTTCCTGATGTACACCAGTGGTACTACCGGTAAGCCTAAGGGATGTCAGCACAGTACAGGCGGTTATCTTGCCTATGTAACTGCGATGTCAAAATATATCCAGGATATTCATCCAACGGATGTGTACTGGTGTATGGCGGATATCGGCTGGATTACCGGACATTCTTTTATTGTCTATGGTCCTCTTGCTCTCTGTGCCTCTTCAGTAATTTTTGAAGGCGTGCCCACCTATCCGGATGCCGGCAGATCCTGGAGGATAGCTCAGGAACTCGATGTAAATATCTTCCATACTGCTCCGACAGCGATTCGTGCTCTCAGAAAGCTCGGGCCGGATGAACCTGCCAAGTATGATTATGAATTCAAGCATATGACTACTGTTGGAGAGCCTATTGAACCAGCAGTTTGGAAGTGGTATGAAAGTGAGGTAGGAAAAGGAAAAGCTGTTGTTGTTGATACCTACTGGCAGACAGAGACTGGTGGTTTTCTCTGCAGTACAGTCCCAGGTCTCCAGGGAATGAAGCCCGGTAGTGCCGGTCCAGGTGTACCTGGTATACATCCGATTATTTTTGATGAAAACGGTGAGACTCTGCCAAGCGGCTCCGGCAAGGCTGGCAATATTTGTATTCAGAACCCATGGCCGGGTATGTTTATGACCATCTGGGGTGACAGGGATAGATTTGTTGATACCTACTTTGCCATGTACAACAAGGATCCCAACTCTAAGGATTGGCGTGACTGGCCATATCTCACCGGTGATGCCGCCGTGGAGGCTCCCGATGGATATTTCCGTATTCTCGGCAGAATAGATGATGTAATCAATGTTTCAGGCCATCGTCTTGGTACCAAGGAAATCGAGTCTGCAGCTCTTACTGTGGACGAAGTTGCTGAGGCGGCCGTTGTTCCTGTCAACCATGAAATTAAAGGTAAGGAGCCGGAGCTCTATGTTTCTTTGAAGCCTGGTATTGACGCTTCACCGGAGATGCAGCAGAAGATTGCTGATGCAATCACCTTCCAGATAGGTAAAATTGCAAAGTGTAAAAATGTCTGGATAGTGCCTGATATGCCTAAGACCCGTTCTGGTAAGATTATGAGAAGGGTTCTCGGCGCCATATCAAATAATGGTGATGTTGGTAATGTCATGACTCTGGCTAATCCTGAAATTGTTGAAGCAATTCAGAAGATGGTTGAAGATGCATGATGTAGTTTAAGCATATATTAGAAGTCCACTCTCCTGGTGGGGATCCTGTTGTAGGATCCCCACTATTTTTTTGTCGTTATGATTTTTTCTCGACTGTCACGCCAGTTCATTAAATTTACAGCTTAAGATAACATCACCATCTTCATATTGAGTTTTTACTTTATAAGGTAAAGTCTTGAAGAGAGAAATCATTGCTCTATTGGTTGGAAGTGTGTATGCAAGCAGGCCGGAGATGCCATTTGCCCTGGTGGCTGCAGCTAATTTCTTTATGAAAAGTGATCCAAGTCTTTTCCCCTGGTATTCTTTGCTGATGGAGAATGCAACCTCCGTCATATTCAGATCTTCTATTTTCATCGATTCGGCAATGCCGACTACTTTACCAAAACCAAAATCCCCGACAACAGCAATCAGGGTCAAATCATTGACATAATCGATGTTTGATCTGGATTCCATCTCCGGTCTGCCAAAAATTGTTTTCTGGCAGAAGAATCTGGTCAAAATATCTTCTTTGGGGAGGCTGTAATAGTGCTCCTGGATGCGTCGTTCATCAACAGGCTTGGCAGGGCGGATTGTAATATCTTCATCATCAATACGGATTGTTTTTTCAAGCTGGACGGGATAAACAGCCTTTGCTGCCTCACCCAGATTTCTTTCTGCCCCTATAAATCCGAGTTCTTTAGCCCTTTCAAAAAGTTCCTCTCTGAATTGAGGGTGGGCGATTGTGATCATGGCGACCACCCGCTCCTGGATGGATTTGCCGAAGAGGTTGACAACACCATACTCGGTAACGACATAGTGGACGTCTCCCCGTGGCACTACAACTGTGGTGTCATGGAGTTGGGGGACAATATTCGATCGTAGTCCGTTTTTAGTTTCAGTCGCTGAAGCAAACCCGAGAATAGATTTTCCTGCAGAAGCCCTTCTGGCTCCACGAACAAAGTCAGGAATTCCGGAAACACCAGCAAATCTAGTGGCAGCGGACGCATCAGCACAGACCTGCCCGGTAAGATCCACTGTTCGTACAGCATTCATTGAAACCATACGATTATGCCGAGAGATGATAAAAGGATCATTGACATAGTCAGAAGGGTGGAAATCTATTGCAGGGTTGTCGTTAAGAAATTCATAAAGATCCTTGCTGCCGACAGCCATGGAGGCTACCATTTTACCTTGGTTAAATCCTTTCTTGCGGTTATTGACATTACCGCGTGCATACAAGTGCATAATATCGTCTGTGAGGAATTGTGAGTGAATCCCAAGGTCATTTTTTTCAGACAGTCCGTGCATTGTAGCCTGGGAGGCGGTGTCGAGTCCAATCTGCAGGGTGGAACCGTCTTCTATCAGCCTGGCGATATGTCGACCAATATCCCGTGCAACTTCAGAAGGTTTGTTAGACGGAGGAACTGAAAGCAGCTCTTCTTCATATTCAACAATCATATTCACATCATTGACGTGAATAAAACTTTGTCCCATTACTCTTGGCATGCGGGGATTAACCTGGGCAATAACAAAATCTGCAGAACGGGCAGCGGCCAGGGTAACATCAACTGATATGCCAAGACTCAGCCAGCCAAAGTCATCCGCTGGAGAGACCTGGATCAGGGCAACATTTAACGGCAGTTTACGGGTTGTGAAAAGGCTGGGTACGTCGGACATGTTCATAGGAGTGATAAATCTCAGATGCTTGGCAATTGATTCTGACTTAACTGAACCAAGGTAAATCGAACGAATATTCAGGCTGGTATCTTTTGTTGAATCAGCAATTTTTGTGAGAGATGCTGTTTCTTGTCCAAGCAATCTGACAATTTCAAGACCGCTGAATCGGTTCGCATTTTCGGTCAGTGCCTGGACGAGTATCTGGGGCTCACCACAGCCTGAGCCGATAAAAACTCTCTGCCCTGAGCGAATCGAAGCTATGGCTTTGGCGGGACTTACTTTTTTTTCTATGTAGGTGTCTGCCCAATACTGTGAGTTCGGCATGATTAAGCTCCTTTAAATACTTTGATTTTGACAAGAACAGTTTTTTATATTGAACTGGGTTGATTGCTGAGAATTACATCTTATCCTGACAAGCAAAGAATGGTCATTATAAAATATTCAAAAGAGAAATAAAATCAATTAACATGATTCTTTCCAGTAACAATGTTCTTTTAGTGCGGGTTATTTGTTGTTGATACTTTTTAAAATCAATTAAAACATAGTGTTGTGTATGTAATTGTTGACAATATATGTCCTTTTGTATGGAAAAAATGGATATATGTGCAGTCACTTATTGGCATTGAATGAATATATATATACATGAAATAACAATAAAAAATAAAATTCAAATATTTTCGTCTCATGCCACCGAGTAACAATGTTAATATAATCCCTTGAACAAAATTGTTCTATGCGTTATAGAAAGCAGTGGAGACATATTGGTGGACTTAAATTCAGACCTGAAAGGAGTGAGTATGCCTAGTTTTGATGCTGTGTTTCAGAGTAGTATTAACAATCCTGAGGAATTTTGGGCGGAAGCTGCAAAGGGGATAACCTGGTATAAAGAATGTGACAACGTTCTCGATTCATCTAATGCCCCGTTTTACAAGTGGTTTTCCGGCGGGAAGATGAATACCTGTTATAATGCCATTGATCGTCATGTTGAAAATGGTCGTGCTGATCAGACTGCAATTATTTATGACAGTCCGGTCACGGATACCCTCACCAAAATCAGTTATAAAGAACTTCTTGATAAGGTCTCCACCTTTGCCGGTGCCCTTAAAAGTCAGGGTGTTGAGAAAGGTGATACTGTGGTGCTTTATATGCCCATGATTCCCGAGGCTGCTGTCGCCATGCTTGCCTGTGCCAGGATCGGCGCGGTGCACTCGGTTGTTTTTGGCGGATTTGCCCCCCATGAGCTTGCTATCAGAATAGATCATGCCCAGCCTAAACTTGTCATTACCGCATCAGGTGCTGTTGAGGGAGTAAAAACACTGGCATATAAGCCCCTGGTTGACAAGGCCATTGAACTGTCAACCCATGATGTTAATACTGTTATTCTCTTTCAGCGCGATATAGTAAAGGCTGAAATGATTGAGGGACGTGATCTGGACTGGAATGAACTGGTAAGCAAAAGTGAACCAACCGGTTGTGTTGAAGTTGATGCTACCGATCCTCTCTATATTCTCTACACTTCCGGAACTACAGGGATGCCGAAGGGTGTTATAAGAGATAATGGCGGTCATGCTGTAGCCCTTCTCTGGACCATGAAAAATCTTTATGATATCAATCCGGGCGAGGTATGGTGGTCGGCCTCTGATGTGGGCTGGGTTGTTGGTCATTCCTACATTGTTTATGCCCCGCTACTGCAGGGATCAACTACTGTTTTCTATGAGGGTAAACCGGTTGGAACTCCTGATGCGGGAGCTTTCTGGCGCGTGATCTCGGATCATAAGGTAAAGGCGCTTTTTACTGCTCCTACCGCATTCAGAGCAATTAAAAAAGAAGATCCGAATGGACTCTTTTTCGAAAAATATGATACCTCATGTTTTGAGTGCCTCTATCTTGCCGGTGAGAGAACTGATCCCGATACCCTGCACTGGGCGGAAGATCTTATCGGGGTTCCTGTCATTGATCACTGGTGGCAGACTGAGACAGGATGGGCGATTGTTGGTAATTGCCGTGGCATTGAAGAGTTGCCGGTCAAAGAGGGCTCACCGACAAAACCAATGCCTGGGTATGATGTTCAGGTACTGGATGATGCCGGTGAACAAGTTGCAGCCGGAGTAAATGGAAATATTGTTGTCAAGTTGCCATTACCCCCAGGAAACCTGACTACTCTCTGGCGTAATGATGAGCGATTTATCAAATCCTATATGACCACCTTTCCTGGCTATTATGAGACAAGTGACGGTGGGTATATTGATGAAGATGGCTATGTATACGTAATGGGTCGTATGGATGATGTCATTAATATCGCCGGGCACAGGCTTTCGACCGGAGCAATGGAAGAGATTATTGCAAATCATCCTGATGTTGCTGAATGTGCTGTCTTTGGAACTGATGATCAGCTGAAAGGGCAGCTTCCGGTAGGACTTTTTGTGGTAAAAGCCGGTGTTGATCGTCCTTCAGATGAAATTCAGGTTGAACTGGTGAAGATGGTTCGTGAAGCTATTGGCCCCATCGCCTGTTTTAAAACGGCGTCCCAGGTGGTCAGGCTGCCGAAGACAAGATCCGGCAAAATTCTCCGTGGTACCATGCGCTCTATAGCAAATAGTAAAGATTACAATATGCCGTCAACTATTGATGACCCTGTAATTCTTGATGAGATTACAGAGACCTTAAATGGTATGGGGTACGGTAAGGAGTAAGTTGTCTGATGTTTGCGCAGCTATCGTTCCGGTAGCTGCGTTTTTGTTTAATTTTTAGAAGGAAGCCGGGCACCATATGCCCGGTTTCGGTCATAGGAACTTTTTATGAAGATTCACGAATACCAGGCAAAAGAACTCTTTCGCAAATATAATGTACCGACTCCTGAAGGAGGAGTGAGCGATTCGGTAGCGGGAGTAAAAGGTATTGCTGCAGATCTCGGATTGCCGGTCGCGGTAAAGGCGCAGATTCATGCCGGCGGGCGAGGAAAGGGTGGCGGTGTAAAGCTGGCCACGACTGATGAAGAAGTAACGGCTGCGGCAGATGCAATCTTAGGGATGACTCTCGTCACCAAACAGACGGGTTCCGAGGGGAGAGTTGTAAAAAAAGTCCTGGTAGAGAAAGGGGTTGGAATTCAAAAGGAGCTGTACCTCTCAATAATTCCTGACCGCGAGTCTGCCTGTATCACTATTGTGGCCAGTCAGGATGGTGGTATGGATATTGAAGAGGTTGCTGAGAAGTCACCGGAGAGAATTATTAAGGTACCTGTAAACCCGGTTACTGGTATTCAGGGTTACCATTTGCGACAGGTGATGTTTGGTATTGAACTGGAGAAACCGTTGATGAAAGGGTTTTCTGCAGTCCTCAGGAATCTTTATAACCTCTTTGTTGACTATGATTGTTCGATGGTTGAAATCAACCCTCTCATTGTTACGGATGATAATGCGATTATGGCGTTGGATGCAAAGATGGATATTGATTCAAATTCACTTTTCAGGCATCCTGATGTTGTTGAGATGCATGATCCCAATGAAGATGATCCGACTGAAGCGGAAGCAGCAAAATTTGGCCTGAACTATATAAACCTGGATGGTAATGTCGGTAATATGGTGAATGGAGCCGGACTTGCAATGGCAACTATGGATATCATCAAACAGGCTGGTGCTGAACCTGCAAACTTTCTCGATGTTGGTGGTGGTGCCAATGCAGAAATGGTTGAAAATGGGTTTCGTCTGATTTTGAGTGATCCCAAGGTAAAGGGAATCCTGATAAATATTTTTGGTGGTATTCTCAGGTGTGATGTTCTGGCTCAGGGGGTTGTTCAGGCAGCGAAAAAAGTGAAGTTGTCCCTCCCTGTGGTGATTAGGATGGAAGGAACCAATGTTGAAGAGGGAAGAAGGATCTTAGCCGAATCCGGTCTGGAGCTGATTAATGCAAAGGATCTTGCAGATGCTGCCAGCAAAGTTGCCGGGATTGTAGCCTAGGAGCCTGTCCGAGAATGCATTTTGCCCAAACTATCTTCTAATAAGATTTATGCACAACTATTTTTAAAGGAAAAAAATGAGCATTTTAGTTAATTCCCAAACTCGTGTCCTGGTTCAGGGCATTACAGGTAAAGAGGGCCAATTTCATAGCCAGCAGTGTATTGAATACGGGACTCAGGTTGTTGCCGGCGTGACTCCCGGGAAAGGCGGCCAGTTTATGGATGAAGTACCTGTCTTTAATACCGTCAGGGAGGCAAGAGAGAAGACAGGTGCAAATGCATCCATGATTCTGGTGCCGCCTCCCTTTGCTGCCGATGCAATTCTTGAAGCGATTGATGCTGAGGTTGAGTTGGTTGTCTGCATTACCGAGGGAATTCCAGTAATGGATATGCTCAAGGTCAAGAACTATCTGGCAATGAAAAATAGTCGCCTGATCGGCCCTAACTGTCCTGGAATTATAACCCCCGGGGAGTGCAAAATCGGTATTATGCCTGGACCAATTCATACGCCGGGTGGCCCGGTGGGTGTTGTCTCCCGCTCGGGGACTCTCACCTATGAGGTGGTTCATCAATTAACAGAGGTAGGTCTAGGTCAGACGACCTGTATCGGTATCGGTGGTGATCCTGTCAACGGTACCGGGTTTCTCGACTGCCTTAAGGCGTTCAATGAGGATCCTGATACCGAAGCAGTGGTGATGGTCGGCGAAATCGGTGGAAATGCTGAAGAACAGGCATCTGCCTGGATTAAAGAAAACATGAAAAAGCCGGTTGTCGGATTTATCGCAGGTATCACTGCGCCCCCGGGGCGTCGCATGGGACATGCAGGGGCTATTGTCAGTGGTGGTCAGGGTACGGCAGAGGCTAAAATTGTAGCTATGCAGGAAAGTGGAATCTATGTTTGTGAAGATTTAGGTTCTTTGGGGAGGCTGTGTAAAGAAGTTTTTTCTTAACACCCATGAGATGAATTTCACAACAGTGACACCACTATGCTGTCGTGAAAGTAACGTAACCGGGATTCGGAGGAGTGTCGCCAAACGTCCTCGCAGGCTGTGGATTGTTGTGGCAACACTCCCCCGAATCCCTCCCTGTCAGGGGAGTAAACATGATTTTCATATAAAGGAATCACAATAAGTTCTGAGATATGAAGTAAAGTCGAATTTTGTTTCAAGGAGACGGTATGAAGATGAATGATCTGGTGGATCAACTGCGTACTCGCAGGGTAGATGCGAGACTCGGTGGTGGCCAAGCAAGAATAGATAAGCAGCATGCGAAAGGCAGTATGACTGCAAGAGAAAGGATCGACCTCCTGCTTGATAAGGGGTCCTTTGAAGAATTTGACATGTTCAAGGCCCATAGGTGCAGGGATTTTGGCATGGACGAGCAGGTTTTTCCCGGAGATGGTGTCGTCACCGGACATGGTACAGTGGATGGCAGAATAGTGTATGTCTTTGCCCAGGATTTTACTGTTTTGGGCGGTTCCCTGTCAGAAACATTTGCCGAAAAGATCTGCAAAATCATGGATCTGGCCATGAAGAACGGTGCTCCGGTAGTCGGTCTGAACGACTCCGGTGGAGCACGAATTCAGGAAGGGATTGAAAGTCTGGCCGGCTACTCTGAAATTTTTCAGCGCAATGTTATGGCTTCCGGAGTTGTGCCGCAGATTTCTGCAATATTTGGCCCATGTGCAGGTGGCGCTGTTTATTCACCCGCTCTAACAGACTTTGTAGTGATGGTGCAGAAAAAATCCTATATGTTCCTCACCGGTCCGAAGGTGGTAAAGACAATTACCCACGAGGAGGTAACGGTAGAAGAACTTGGTGGAGCTGCAATGCATTCGAGTAGAAGCGGCGTTGCCGATTATCCTGCTACTTCCGGTGAAGATGCAATTGCTTATATACGGAGACTTCTCTCCTTTCTCCCCCAGAATAATATTGAAACTCCTCCTGTTGTAGAATGTACTGATCCGGGTGTGAGGGAGTCGGAAGAGCTGAACAGTATACTTCCCGAGAACATAAATGCTCCCTATGACATGAAGGAGGTCATACTGCACACGGTCGATAATAGAGATTTTTTTGAGATTAAAGAAAATTTTGCACCCAATCTGATTGTCGGTTTTGCCCGCTACAACGGCATGAGTGTCGGTATTGTCGCTAATCAACCTGCACATTTGTCCGGAGTTCTTGATATTGACTCATCTGTAAAGGGTGCCAGGTTTGTACGGTTCTGTGACTGTTTTAACATTCCTGTGGTCACCTTTGTCGATGTTCCCGGTTTTCTTCCCGGAACTGCCCAGGAGTACGGCGGGGTAATTAGAAATGGTGCCAAAATTCTTTATGCTTTTGCTGAGGCAACTATCCCTAAAATTACCATAATAACGCGTAAAGCCTATGGTGGCGCATATTGTGTAATGTCCTCAAAGCATCTGCGTGGCGATATTAACTATTCCTGGCCCGGTGGTGAGATTGCAGTAATGGGTGCCAAGGGGGCTGTTGGTGTGCTCTATGGGCGGGAAGCAGGTAAAGCAGATAATCCTGTGGCTTTTCTTGCTGAAAAAGAGAAGGAATATCAGGATAAGGTTGCAAATCCCTATATTGCTGCCCAGCGCGGTTATATAGATGATATTATTAAACCGTCCCGCACCCGTCGCAGAATAATTAGCGCCCTGAAATTATTACAGAATAAGCGTGATACAAATCCGATGAAGAAACATGGTAATATTCCACTTTAAATGCAGGGTGGCTGGAAAAACTTTTAGGTACGTCGAGGGAAATTTATGACCGTAAAAATAATTATACAGAGAAAAGTTAATGATGAAAATGTAATCGAGCTGACAGTTTTGCTGAAAAAGCTCAGGTCATTGACCCTTGAGCAGTCCGGCTATATTTCAGGGGAGACTCTCAGCCGTATAGATAATACCGAAGAAACACTGGTAATCAGCACCTGGCGATCACTTGAAGATTGGAACAGCTGGGTGAATAATCCTAAAAGAACAGAAATTCAAAGTGAAATAGATACGCTGCTTGGGCATGAAACCGAGTACGCAATGTACTCCACGTAACTCTCTGTTCTTTTCAGTATCTCCGATGCGGGAAAACTGGAGATAATTGATTTTCAGATATTAAATCAATGGGTGAATTAATGGCAGGAAAGGAAAAGAAAATAGCCGCTGCACTGGCTGCCGTTGGTCTCTACCTGGAGCAGGAAGAGACAATAGTGGCTGAACAGAAAGGGGTTCTTAAGGAGCCGGGAATAACAGGCTTTAGTCAATGGAGTCATACTGGTCGTCAGGAGATGATGACGATGCGCAGGTTGACACAGCTAAGAACGTTTACTCGATTTTAGTGCCTTACTCCGGAACTTCTGCAATAAAAAACAAGAAATCGAGGAAGATTGGTTAAAATTATATGGATGAAGATATTTTCATGGCACTTATCCAGGCATTCTAAAATTTCGTTTTATTCGGGTTAGTGGTATATAGTCTACCACTTTTATCGGGAAAAAATTATATTTAACGACCAGGCAACACAATAGGAGATAGAGCATGAGTGATCAAGTAAAAATGACCCCATTGGATTATAGTGCAGATCGACCAGCAGCAGAAAATCCAGTAAAAATTATGGATCTGTCAATCCGGGATGGACATCAGTCTTTGTTTGCAACACGTGGACGCACAGAGGATATGATCCCGGTGGCTGAGATGATGGATGAAGTCGGCTTCTGGGCTATTGAGACATGGGGTGGGGCAACCTTTGATACCATGCACAGGTTTCTCAACGAAGATCCCTGGGAACGGCTGCGTACATTGAAGCGTTATATCAAGAAAACCCCATTTTCCATGCTTCTGCGGGCCCAGAATTTAGTTGGTTACAGAAATTATGCTGATGATCTGGCCTATGCCTTTGTTGACCGGGCTGCTGAAAATGGCATGGATGTTTTCAGAACATTTGATGCTTTGAATGATTACCGAAATTTTGAGACTGTTGTCAAGCAGATAAAAAAGTCTGGAAAACATTTTCAAGGCTGTATCTGTTATACCCTGACCGAACCCCGCCTTGGTGGAGAGGTATATAATCTTGATTATTACGTAGATAGGGCTAAATCTCTGGAGTCAATGGGTGCCGATTCAGTCTGTATTAAAGATATGGCCGGTCTTCTGGCTCCATATGATGCCTATCCGCTCATCAAGGCACTGAAAGAAGCAGTGGAAATACCTATCCACCTGCACAGCCATTTCACCTCCGGTATGTCGCCGATGACTCATTTGAAAGCAATTGAGGCTGGGGTTGATATCATTGATACCTGCATGACGCCATATGCCTACCGAACCTCCCATGCTGCTGTGGAGCCTCTTGTTATGGCACTTTTGGGAACAAATCGTGATACCGGCTTTGACATCAAAAAACTGGCAGCGATTAATGAAGTCCTGGAAAAGGAGGTAATGCCAAAGTATAAGCATCTCCTTGATGACTCCAAGGTTTCAATTATTGATATCAACGTCCTACTGCATCAGACACCTGGTGGAATGCTTTCAAATCTTGTCAATCAGCTTCGTGAAATGGATGCGCTTGATAAGATTGGTGAAGTCTACAAAGAACTCCCCAAGGTAAGAAAAGACCTGGGCCAGATACCACTGGTTACGCCCACCAGTCAGATTGTCGGGGTGCAGACGGTTAACAATGTTCTGCATGACACACCTGATGAAAGATATAAGATGATTACAGGGCAGGTTAAGGATCTCTGCTATGGACTCTATGGTAAAACGGCGGTTCCTATCAATGCTGAACTGCAGAAAAAGGCCTTAAAGGGATATCCCCGTGGTGAGGAGCCTATAACCTGTCGTCCTGCTGAGGTTCTCGAACCTGAACTTGAAAAGGCCAAGGCAGAGATTGGAGATCTTGCTGTTGATATGGATGATCTGATCTTGTATGCACAGTTTCCTGTTACGGGAAAAAAATTCCTGGAATGGAAATATGGCAAGGCAGAGGTTCCGGATAGCGTAAAACCGATAACTCTGGAAGATGTTAAAAAGAAAGATGAGATAATTAAAAAAGCAAAAGCTGGTGAGCTCATTGAACGTAAGAGTGACGAACCTGCAAAATCTGCAGCCCTGCGCACTTTTAATGTTTTTGTTGATAATGAGTACTTTAATGTCGAGGTTGACCCTACAGGAGAGATGCAGGTTGTTTCAGCGGCCCCTGCTGTCGCTGCTGCTCCAGTTCCCGCAGCAGCTCCGGCACCGGTTGCTGCTGAACCCGCCCCGGCAGCGGACACTGATGGTGCCCTTTTGCTGGCGCCTATGCCTGGAATGATAGTCAAGTACCTGGTGAATGAAGGCGACAGCGTCACAAAAGGAGATGCGGTTGTAGTACTTGAAGCCATGAAAATGGAAAATTCCCTGACTGCTCCTGCTGATGGGGTTGTGAAGAGTATAAAGTTCGTCAGTGGCGACAGTGTCGCCAAGGGTGCGGTTCTCTGTGTGATAGGATAAGCTGTTCACCATAGAAAAGCGAAGGCGTGGGGAACTCTTTATAGAAAATGAGGAGTTTTTCGCGCCTTTTTTGTTTTTTATGCTGGTGTTGTTACTTTTTTAAAATTGTGGGCATGATTATGCCACTAAAGTACTTATCCCTTTTGTCGGGATTAGAGGAGTCAATATGATAATAAAAGAACTGAATGGTCATAAACCGAAGATGGGGAAGGACTGTTTTTTTGCTGAGAATGCGGTGATAGTTGGAGAAGTGGAGATGGGAGATCAGTGCTCCATCTGGTACAATGCTGTAATTCGCGGGGATGTTCACTATATCAAGATGGGAAATAAGGTAAACATCCAGGATGGCGCAGTTGTCCATGCAACGTATAAAAAATCACCAACTAATATCGGCAATAATGTTTCGGTAGGGCATAATGCGATAGTACATGGATGTACTATTCATGACAATGTGCTTGTCGGAATGGGGGCAATAGTGATGGATGACTGTATTGTTGAGAGCAATACCATTATCGCTGCAGGTGCTGTTGTTACCCAGGGAACACATGTGGAAGGAGGCAGTATTTATGCAGGGGTGCCCGCTAAAAAGGTAAAAGATATCAGCAATGAGCTGATATCGGGTGAAATAGAACGAATTGCCAATAATTATATTAAGTATTCCGGCTGGTATAAGTAGCGAGTTAGTTTATTTTTTGTTGTTCAGATGGGCGAGCAGACTATCAGCAGCGGCTGCGGGGGAGATGAGTCCATCGGCGGTGTCCTGCTGGAGTTGTGGTAATATCTTTACCACATGGGGATTAGTATAGAACCATTGACGCAATCCTTCGTCTAAAAGAAAGGACATCCAGTCAAGGGCCTGCCCCTTTCTCTTCTCAGCCATTTCTCCAGCTTCCGTCAATTTATTCTTGTGATCGAGAATAGTTTCCCAAATCTTATCGATCCCCTTATGTTCTGTTGAGCTGCAGGTGAGAACTGGAGGATTCCAGTTGGGGCTGGCTGGCATGAGCATATGCAGAGCGGCCTGGTATTCCTTTTGGGCCATCTCTGCACGAATGAGATTGTCACCATCCGCTTTATTGATGACAATGGCGTCGGCAACCTCAAGAACTCCCTTTTTAATGCCCTGCAGTTCATCGCCTGCCCCGGCAATCATAAGAACAAGAAAAAAATCCACCATTGAGGCAACGGTGGTTTCCGACTGACCCACTCCAACTGTCTCTATCATTACCACATCATATCCGGCAGCCTCACATACCAGCATAGTCTCCCTGGTTTTCCTGCCCACCCCTCCAAGAGTGCCGCTGGACGGCGAAGGCCGGATGAATGCCCTGCTATTTACAGCAAGCTTTTCCATTCGGGTTTTATCTCCCAGGATAGAACCGCCGCTGCGAGTACTGCTCGGATCGATGGCGAGTACTGCAATCCTGTGGTCCATTTCTGTCAGCATAGTACCGAAGCTTTCGATATAGGTACTCTTGCCGGCTCCGGGGACTCCGGTTATACCGAGTCGAACGCCTTTTCCGGTATAAGGCAGCAGCTGGTTGACAATGTTTTTTGCAAGTTCCTGATGGGCGGGGAGAGTACTTTCAATAAGAGTGATAGTCCTTGCCAGAAGCAAACGATCCTGGCTGAGTACACCCTCTACATATTCTTGTGGATCTTTAAGCATCGAAAGTGCCATATTTTTGAAACTCTGTTATAAAACCAGAAAAAACGTAAACTACAGAGTAGACTGAGAGCACAGAGGAAAAACTAATCTTTTCTCTGTGCTCTCTGTGGTAAGATAACGCTTTTTTAAATTATGCTGCATCTACAAATATTTTTCTTCCAGCAAAGTCATGGTTCTGTCTGCTGAATCGGTTATAGGAGTGCCGGGACCGAAAATCGCCTTGACGCCAGCCTCAAAGAGAAAATCATAGTCTCCGGGAGGAATCACACCACCAGCGACTACAATAATATCTTCACCGCCGATTTTCCCAAGTTCTTCAATCAGAGCAGGGACAAGGGATTTATGTCCTGCAGCCAGACTTGAGGCACCAACAACATGTACGTCGTTTTCAATGGCCATTTTGGCAGCCTCTTCAGGTGTCTGGAACATTGGGCTGATATCAACATCAAAACCAAAATCTGCGTAAGCACTGGCCACTACCTTAAAACCACGGTCATGTCCATCCTGGCCCATTTTAGAAACGAGTAGTCGGGGGCGTCTGCCCTGTTTTTCAAGAAATGTGGCTGTTCTCTTTTTAAGGGCCTGGATGATATCATCATTCCCGCTGAATTCTGAAGAATAGACACCGGAGATACATCTGGTTGTTGCAACAAATCTTCCAAATACACTTTCCATTGCATCTGATATTTCACCTACGGTTGCACGGGCACGGACGGCAGGCAGGGCGGCTTCAAGGAGGTTGCCGCCGTTGGTGGCAGCGGAGGTAAGATCTGCCAACGCTTTTTCCACGGCTCCGCTGTCCCGGGTTGCCTTTATCTCTTTGAGCCTGGCGACCTGTTCATCTCTCACCGTTGAAGGTACTTCCCGAACGTCAAAATCGATCTTTTCATCAGCCAGTTTATATTTATTTACTCCCACAATGACATCAAGGCCTTGATCTATTCTGGCCTGTTTTCGGGCAGCGGATTCTTCAATTCGCATTTTAGGCATTCCGCTTTCAATCGCCTTGGCCATTCCTCCCAATCCTTCAATTTCATCGATGATCTTTTGAGCCTCGTCTATTATGCTGTTAGTCAGTGATTCAACATAGTAGGAGCCTCCAAGCGGATCAATAACCTGACATACCTGAGACTCTTCTTGGATGACTATCTGAGTGTTTCTGGCTATGCGTGCAGAAAAATCGGTCGGTAAGCCAATAGCTTCATCAAAAGAGTTAGTGTGCAGAGATTGAGTGCCTCCAAGAACAGCGGTCATTGCCTCAAGGGTTGTCCTGATTACATTGTTATAAGGGTCTTGTTGAGTAAGACTCCAGCCTGAGGTCTGGCAATGGGTCCTGAGCATGGAAGATTTTGGATTTGTGGGATTGAACTGGCTCATTAACCGGTGCCAGAGGAATCTGGCTGCACGAAGCATGGCAATGTCCATGAAAAAGTTCATGCCGATACCAAAGAAGAAGGAAAGTCTCGGGGCAAAGACATCAACGTCCATGCCACTTTCCAGAGCAGCCTTGACATATTCAACACCATCGGCCAGGGTGAAGGCAGTTTGCAGTACACTGTTGGCACCGGCCTCCATCATGTGGTATCCGCTGATGCTGATGGTATTATACCTGGGCATATTTTTCGAGCAGAAAGACATGATGTCCGAAATGATCCTCATTGATGGCGTGGGAGGATATATATAGGTGTTCCGGGTGAGGTATTCTTTCAGTATATCATTCTGAATGGTTCCGGAAAGCTGCTCATGACTTACGCCCTGTTCCTCAGCAGCAACAATGTAGCCGGCAAGAATAGGGATAACAGCACCATTCATGGTCATGGAAACGGACATCTTATCCAGGGGGATCCCATCAAAGAGGATTTTCATGTCCTCTACTGAATCGATGGCTACACCTGCCTTACCAATATCTCCCGAGACCCTTGGGTGGTCGGAATCGTATCCGCGGTGTGTTGCAAGATCAAAGGCAACGGAGAGTCCTTTCTGCCCGGCAGCCAATGCCTTATGATAAAAGGCATTGGATTCTTTCGCTGTTGAAAAACCGGCATATTGCCTGATGGTCCATGGTCTTCCCGCATACATGGTAGCCATAGGCCCCCGCATATACGGTGCCATTCCAGGAAGGGTGTTGGCATCGAGACTTTCAAGGTCTTCAGCCGTGTAGAGCGGTTTAACCTTTATACCTTCAGGAGTCATCCAGTCGAGGGTATCGACAGACTTCCCTTTCATCTGTTTTGAAGCGAGTTCTTTCCATTCTTCTAACTTCGGATGATCTGACATTAGTTTATCCTCATTTTTAAAACACTCCGGCAATGCCGGTTAAAAAATCTTATGAACGCTCACAAAGTTCTACCAGTACACCACCGGTCGCCTTGGGGTGTAAAAATGCAATTTTCGCACCACCGGCACCAATTCTCGGTTCCTGGTCAATCAGTTGAATTCCTTTTTCTTTCAACTCTGCGAGTGCATCTTCTATATTTGCTACCCGGAAGGCGACATGTTGAAATCCCTGGCCTCTTTTCTCGATGAATTTTGCTACAGGACCTTCAGGAGAAGTGGATTCAAGAAGTTCGACCTCGCTGTCTCCGACCGGGAAGAAGGCGGTAGTGACTTTCTGTGCTTCTACAGTTTCTGCACCTTCAAATTCAAGACCAAGGATATCAGACCAGAAGTTTTTTCCTTCATCAATGCTGTTTACTGCTATACCCAGATGATCAATTTTTAGTATTTCCATTTTTTATCTCCTGAAAAGTGTGAATTGACGCCAACAGGCGTTTAAATATCTGATATATTATTTTTACTGTCAATCATGAGTTTTCTGAGGATTTTTCATTCCCTGCCATACCATTTCAAACATTACATTGGCCTGGTCGGCTAGACTTTCCTCTTTTCCGCGCAAAATCCACATAAAAAAACTGCGTTGAACAAAGCCCATAACAAAGTCGAGTAAAATCCCTGCACGTACATCAGGGTTGAGGATACCTTCGCTCTGTCCTTGGCGAAGTACATCAATCATCAGTGACATCATTCTGGGTTGGGCGAATGTTTCATCAACCATCCATGTCTTCATCGGTAAAGTCATGAAAATAATTCTTCCAAATTTTTCATGACGCTCGTAGTAGTCGAGCTGAAGCCAGAAAACTTTGCGGAGCTTTTCTTTTAGATTTTCAATCCCATGCAGGTGGTCAATTATTCGATCTGTTAATTTACCCATCCAGATATCCACAAAAGCAAAAACGAGGCGCTCTTTACTGCCATAGTGCTTGTAAATTGTTGTAAAGCTCACTCCAGCATTGTTGGCAATATCACGAATTGAGGCCTTGTGGAAATCTGAACTCGAAAAAACTTCCAGCACGGCACGTTCAAGTCGTTTATGGATGTCGTCGTTTATGTCGTTCAACATTGTTACTCTTGTACGGTTTAAGTGCTATGGCTTTTTGTTGGCAGGGAGGTAAGATCTTGAAGTTCCATGATTTAAAATCATACCTTATCCCTACTGTGTAGTGTTGTTATTCTAGTTATCTTGACTTAACAGTATGAAATATATTCCTTAATAATTATTTAAGTTATCAGTGTCTCTCAGAATAAGAACAATGTTACATTCTAATGTTTAATGTAAATACAAATAGTTTTCAAGTAAAAAACTGATTTGAATTGACATGATATTAGTTGCCAAAGAGCGACAGAAGAACTCCAGCTGAGACAGCTGACCCTATGACACCCGCCACATTTGGTCCCATTGCATGCATGAGAAGAAAATTCCCGGGATCCTCTTTTTGACCGACAACCTGGGATACTCTTGCAGCCATGGGTACTGCCGAGACACCGGCAGAGCCGATAAGCGGGTTAATGTTAACATTCATTACTCTGTTCATCAGTTTGGCCAGTAGTACTCCCGAGGCTGTGCCTATTGCAAATGCGGTGACGCCAAGGGCTAATATGGCGAGGGTCTCCACCCGCAAAAACTGTTCGGCCGTTGCGGTGGCACCGACAGTTACCCCAAGAAAGATGGTTATAATGTTGATCATGGCATTTTTTGCGGTATCTTCAAGTCGTGCGACAACGCCGCATTCCCTGAACAGGTTTCCAAGCATCAGCATGCCGATCAGGGTGGCGGCCGGCGGGACAATTAATGACACCAGTATGGTCACAATGATGGGGAAAAGAATCTTTTCCCGTTGACTGACCTCGCGGAGTTGGGTCATTTTGATGACACGCTCTTTCTGGGTGGTAAGCAACCGCATGATCGGCGGCTGAATTATCGGAACCAGTGCCATGTAAGAGTAGGCCGCGATGGCAATCGGCCCGAGAAGGTGTGGAGCAAGTTTAGAAGAAAGGAATATTGCGGTGGGGCCGTCCGCGCCGCCTATGATACCAATGGATGCTGCTTCCTGGGCTGTAAATAGTCCCGAGGCGATTGCGCCCATAAATGTGATAAAAATACCAAACTGGGCTGCTGCACCGAGGAGAAGAGATTTGGGGTTGGCAATAAGCGGTCCAAAGTCAGTCATTGCACCCACTCCCATAAAAATAAGCGGAGGAAAAATCCCAAGGTGGTCACCCTGGAAAAGGTAGTAGAGAAGCCCCCCGGGTTCAGCAGTATGGATGGTATCTTTTGTTATTTCCAAAATCGGTTCGGCCATCAGACCGGCGAAGGGAAGATTGGTAAGAAGTACACCGAAAGCAATTGGTACCAGGAGGAGCGGCTCAAATTTTTTTACAATTGCCAGGTAGAGGAGAAGGCAGGCTACGCCGATCATTGCAATCGGGCCGATTGTAAGGCCGGCAAAACCTGTGCTTCTGATAAAAATTATTAATGAATCAAGCATGGTGGGAGCCTCCCTTTATGAAGTCACTACTACCAGAATATCTCCGGCGTTGACAGATGTACCCTGACTTATTGTGACCTCCTGAACAGTGCCATCACAGGGGGCCATTATTTCATTTTCCATTTTCATGGCTTCGAGAATCAAAAGGGTTTGTCCCTTTGAAACAGTATCACCATCGGTTACAGCAATGGAGATTACAGTCCCGGGCATAGGGGCAACCACTGTTCCATCAATGTCTCCGGTATCCGGTGTGGGCCGGGTCTGCCTCTGTTGTGCAGGCGGGGCGGGCTGTGGCTTTGAAACCACTGGCTTAGGCGTCGTTGGAGCGGCTGCTTTTGTCTGGACGGACGGGGTCTGGGCTTCTTCAGCCAGTTCTTCAATGCCAACCTTATACTCACTGCCGTTTACAACTACTCTGAACATTTTCATAATGGGTATCTCCAGGATATTTATAGTCTGCTATTCATTTGTTCCAGCCTTCCCGTCCTGTTCCACGCCGACGAGGAGTCTTCAATTTTTTCTATGTTTCTGATGACAATATTATTTACCGATGTTTTCAATTGCAGTGCGATAACAGAGCTGATGACGGCAATAAGTTCGTTGTCGTCTGCTCCGGTTACCTCAGGAGAGGGTGCGGGTGGGCTTGAATGCAAAGCTTTCTGGACAGATTGCTTTGCAGGTCGTCCCAGCATTTTTTCCATGAGAACCATGGCAAACTGCAGTACAATAAGGGATATAAAGGTGATGCCCATGCCGAGGATAGTTGCCATCAGACCTGCAAAAAGTTTATCAGAGAGCGACAGAGTCTGGATTATTTCCGGGTCTGCAAATTTGGCTAAGAGTTGCGTTGTGGTCATGTTGGTCTCCTGGATTTATAGAGGGATATTGCCGTGTTTTTTGGCAGGGCGTCTTTCCCTTTTTCCCTGAAGCATATTGAAGGCGTCTATGATTCGTTGACGGGTGGCGCGGGGTTCAATCACATCATCAACAAAGCCCCTTTCTGCGGCTTTGTAAGGGGTGGCGAATTCTGCGCTGTACTCATCGAGTATTTTCTTTTTCGTAGCCGTCTTATCTTCAGCTTTTGCGATTTCTTTTCTGAAGATGATGTTAACTGCTCCTTCTGATCCCATGACAGCCACTTCTGCTGTAGGCCAGGCAAATACCATATCGGCGCCCAGTGATTTTGAGCACATCGCAACATATGCACCTCCATATGCTTTGCGGGTAATAAGAGTAACTTTGGGCACTGTGGCCTCGCTGTAAGCGTAGAGAATTTTGGCACCATGTCTGATGATCCCACCATATTCCTGGGTTGTACCGGGAAGAAATCCGGGTACATCAACCAGGGTGAGCAGTGGGATGTTAAAGGCGTCACAGGTTCTGACAAATCTGGAGATTTTGTCGCCGGCGTTCATATCAAGGCAGCCGGCCATCACTTTGGGTTGGTTGGCGATGATGCCGACAGAGTTGCCGTTGATCCTTGCCAGGCCGGTTACGACGTTTGTGGCAAAGAATTTCTGATATTGCATGAATTTGCCATTATCCACAATTGGAATGATCACATCGAGTATATCATAAGGCTTATTGGCGTTGTCGGGTATCAGACTGTCAAGCTCTTCGATTTGCCTGTTGAGGTTGTCTTGAATAGTTACGGCAGGGGCTTTTTCCATGCTGTTAGATGGTAGAAAGCCAACCAGCTGCCTGATGTTTTCAAGGCACTCTATTTCTGTTGAGGCAATGTAATGTACATTTCCGCTGATGCTGTTGTGGGTCATTGCCCCACCAAGATCTTCGGCTGATACTATTTCTCCTGTTACTGTTTTTATCACCTGGGGACCGGTAATAAACATTTGTGAAGTTTTATCCACCATGAAGATAAAATCCGTTAGAGCCGGAGAATAAACAGCCCCGCCTGCGCAGGGGCCCATGATCGCAGATATTTGCGGGATTACGCCTGAGTAGATTGAGTTTCGGTAAAAAATATCTCCGTAGCCGGAGAGAGCGTCAACAGACTCCTGGATTCTGGCCCCCCCGGAATCGTTCAGTCCTACTAGAGGTGCACCTACTTTTGCCGCAGCATCCATAGCCTTGACAACCTTTTTGGCGTGCATTTCACCAAGTGCACCTCCGGTAATAGTAAAATCCTGGGAGAAGGCGTATACAATTCGTCCTTCTACCAATCCGTATCCTGTAACAACAGATTCCCCCTCAAAACCGAGCTTGTCCATACCGAAGTTGGTACATCTGCAGTTGACAAAGGCATCCGTTTCAATGAATGAGCCTTTGTCAAACAGATGTTCGAGTCGCTCTCGTGCTGTTAACGTCCCTTTGGCATGTTGTTTTTCAATTCTATCGGAACCGCCTCCCAGAGCGATTTTTTTCCTTTTTTGTAACAGTTGTTCTCTTTTTTCTAAGGACATGATGTAAACTCCTTGATGAATATTTAGTGCCTTACTCCAGAACTTCTGTAATAAAAACAAAAAATCGAGGAAGGTCGGTTAAAATAATATGGTTAAATATAATTCTATGGCACTTATCCAAGCATTCTAAAATTCCGATTTATTCGGGTTAGTGACTTTTTTTTGATATTATGTATTAAAAACACAATGTTAGCCCACCGTCAATCGGCAGGAGAGGAACGAGACATCGGGAAATCAGAATAATAAAACCACTCTTCAGCGGGTGGATAAGGTAGTTGTTAGTTTCGGTATGCTATTAAAATTACTTATGATACCTGAGATAACATTGTTATTTGATAATATTGTTAAGGTAGTTTCCAGTTACCTGAGATGTTTTCGTCAGGGTCTTTGTGTGTATGTTAATGTTTGTATATGTTTAATATAATAAAATATGTATACATTGTTATAAACTTACTTTAAAAGGTAACAATGTTACTCTTATTACTATGGCCCTGTTGTTTGTCAAGAAAAAAATAATTGAAAGGAGATATGTTTCAATTGATTTTCCTGAATTGCAGAGAAGGGGGGGGAAGCAAAATTTGTTGAAAAATATTGTGAAAAGGTGCTAGGCTGTTATTTCTCATAACTGTAACTGTAGCGTGGAAAATATCTTCGCTGAAGACCAGGTGAATATTCTATGAAAAAAACAGGGTTTGTTTACGATGACAAGTATTTATTGCATGATACCGGTGAGTATCATCCGGAATCGCCGGAGAGATTGAAGGCAATTTATAAAGGACTTTCAGATTCCGGACTGCTTGACAAACTAACCATGATTGCTGCGGAGAAGGCAAATCAGCGATGGATCGAAGCAGTGCATAATATTCGCTATATCATGCGGTTTGAGGAAACGTGTGTTATGGGACTCCCTGAATTTGATCATCCTGACAATGCTATTTGCCGAGACACCTATGGGGTCGCTTTGCTGGCAGTTGGAGGAGTTTTAAAGGCAATTGATGAGGTGATGGCCGGCAATGTGGATAATGCTTTTTGTGCGGTTCGTCCCCCGGGTCATCATGCGGAAGTGGATACACCCATGGGGTTTTGCTATTTTAATAATGTGGCAATTGGAGCACGCTATCTACAGAGAGAATATGGAATTGAGCGCGTTGGAATTATTGATTTTGATGTGCACCATGGTAATGGCACCCAGCATATTTTTGATCAGGATCCCTCTGTTTTCTACTATTCCATTCATGAACACCCATCATTCGCTTACCCGGGTACCGGAAGGGAGTTTGAGACTGGGGTAGCCAACGGAACTGGTTTTACTCTCAATTCTCCAATTCTACCGGGCAAAGGAGATGATGAATATCGGAAAATGCTTATGCAGGATATGGTTCCTGCCTTCAAGCAGTTCAAACCTGAAGTCTTCCTTCTTTCTGCCGGTTTCGATGCCCATATCAGTGATCTGATGTCTGGAACCAACCTTACTACAGATGGGTATGATTTTGTTACTGAAGTGATTGTCAATCTGGTAAATAAGTTTGCCGATGGTCGGGTTATATCTGTTCTTGAGGGTGGGTATAACCTGGACGTGTTGCCGATTCTGGTAGAAAACCATATTAAGATACTAGCTGATATCTAGAGTTTTTACGAGATTATCATATCTGATTTATAGAAAAAAAGTACTTTGGAGGCACTATGTTTGTTATCGAGAGAATGGCCACAGACCTTATTACCATAGGTCCAGATCTTACGATTGGTGAGGCTAAAAAAATAATGTCGGAAAATTCTATCAGGCATCTGCCGGTTATTGATGATGAGGGACTGCTGATCGGCATTGTAACAGATCGGGATATGCGGGACGCGATGCCTTCTACCCTGAAGAAAAAAGCTGACTACGAAAAGACCCTGGCGACAATAAAGAACTATAAGATACAGGATATTATGACCAGGGATCTTCTCACAATCTATCCCTATTATACCATACAGGATACTCTTCTGGTAATACAGAAGAAGAAAGTTGGTGCTCTGCCGGTTGTTGATGAAGAGGGCCGACTGAAGGGAATACTGTCAACAAGAGATCTCCTGACTGCATTTGTCAATGTTATGGGGATTGATGAACCAGGCAGCCTGTTATGTATCCTCGTTGAAGATAAGCGGGGACAGATGAAAAAAGTTATTGATATTATAACGGAAGAAAACATCTCGCTGGGAAGTGTTCTTACTGCAAAATCCTGGAGTGAAGATAAGCGTGCAATTTTCCCCTACCTGCACACTAACAATGTTATTAACGTTAAAAAGAAACTTGTGGATATTGGCTGTGAGTTAATTGATCCGATGAAATGGTATCTTGACCATTCTCCCCAAAAAGCTGACTGATTTCACCGGTGGAAGGTGTTCCTGTCGGTTATTATATGAAAGTCATGCCTTACTCCATAACACTGTAAATAAGAAACAAGAGATAAGCACCCTTAAAAACCAGGGTATAAACTCCGACTTCCAGAACTTAAATCAAATTCTTTTCTCTGGGCTCTTTGTGGAGAGAAAATGTGGCTTTTGGGTTACTGGCTTGCCCTTTCCCTGGCCAGTTCCTCAGGTGTCATTGTCCAGAATGGTGTTCCGTCTTTGGTAAGGCGTACTTTAAATTCGAAGTGCTCCCCCTGTTTTACTTTTGAGGCTATGAAAACATCCTGATCGTTAATAAAAGCCCAACTCCCTTTCACTTTGGTTTTTATTCCCCTGCGAATACCTGTCTCTTTGGCGTCTGCAAATGATTGCGGGCAAAGGTGAATTAGTATCTCCTCATCACCTTCCTGTAAAATAAAGGCAGTACCCGGAGCCATGCCGGGAAGCGGAGTTACCTTCTTGAATTTTAAGACCAGCCCTTTTAGTTTGTCCATCTCTTTATAGTCATAGTAATTGTTGTACTCTGAATCGAGCTCCCAGCCTTTATGGTCTGCGGCTTTTGAAAACTGTGTTGAGAATGAAAAAACAGTAAGAAGTGATATAAGGGTGATCCAAAAGAGTCTGTTTAACTTTCTGTCAGTGTGCATAGGGGGCTCCGAACTGGTTATCTGTTTTGCTGAAAAAAGACTTCCAGGAGGTTTTTTCGCCATCCTTCTGTCTGTCGCAGTTGAATAGTATCCTGGCTTTGACTGCTGCTCAATATTTTAATGAGCATTTTCAGCTCAGAATTACTGCCAACCAGGCTGGGTGCAATTCCCAGGAGGTTACACTTCAAGGCGATGAGGCTGTTGAGTTTTTTCAGTGATTGTTTTTGGCTACTATTTAATCGTACAGACTGGCGCGGGGATGGATAGGTTTCCGGCGCCTGGTTGATGGTTTGCTGTGCAATTGCTGTAACAGTTTTCCCATATTTTTTGAATGCCCTGGAGGAAAGAGTAGTGCAGTCACGTAGTGTTTCCAGGGTATGGAGTTTTTGTTTTGCTATCTCCAGCAGTGCTGTGTCTTTAATAATATGACCACGGGGACGATCCCGCTTGTTGGCCATGCCCTCTCGCCATATGGTAAGATTTTTCAAAATGGCAAGGCTCTGCCTGCCAAGAGTATTGTTTCCCCTGATTTTGTTGAAACGGGTATCGATGTCAGGCCCTGAGTAGCTCGCAGGATTATTGAGCAGATTCAACTCTTCGTGGAGCCATGACTTTATCCTTGGTCCGATTATACGTGTGAGAAGGAGCACTCTCACCGCCCGAAGGTATCGTACATCGTTGAGACCATAAGAGATCTGTTCTGGGCTAAGGGGTCTTTGCAGCCAGTTAGTCCGGGTTTCAGTTTTTTCCAGCGTAATGTCGAGAACTTCTTTGACCAGGTTGCCAAGTGATAAGGTCGCAGGCAGGTTGGAAAAACCGGCGGCAAGTCGGGTGTCGAAGATGTTTTGAGGGATGGCTCCCGTTGCCCTGCTTAAAATGATAAGATCCTGGGGGGCATCATGAAGAATCTTAATTATACTTCTGTCTGATAATAACTGGCCTAAAGGGGTGAGATCTTCAATCGACAGGGGGTCAATTAAATAACAATCTTCATCGGATAAAGCTATCTGGATCAGCCCTAATTGTGGATAATAGGTACGTTCCCAGACAAATTCGGTGTCAAGAGCAACGGCATCTGTCTGTCTTGCCTGGTGAACTAAGGATTTTAAATCTGCTATATTTTGAATGAGAGTGGGGATTTCTTTCATACCGGCTTCGGATTGTTAA
>JAUVON010000003.1 GCA_030599175.1 Desulfobulbaceae bacterium
AAACTGCTGGATCAGTCAACTTCTGAGATTGTTGAAACAGCCAGAAGAACCGGATCTGCGGTCGCAGGACCGATTCCTTTGCCAACATCGGTGAACAAGGTTTGTGTTCTGCGTTCACCCCACGTGGATAAAAAGTCCCGCGAACAATTTGAAATGAGGACCCATCGCCGTCTACTTGATATTCTTGAGCCTACTCAGCAGACTATAGATCTTCTGATGAAGCTTGAGTTGTCGGCAGGCGTTGATGTAGAGATAAAGCTGCCTTAGGTGGCACCATATCAATTGTAAATAGAAGCATCGGGTAGAATAATGCCAAAGTCAATGGGTATATTAGGAAAAAAAATCGGGATGACCCGTGTTTATAGTGAACTCGGTCAAGCAACTCCTGTCACTGTAGTTGAAGCTGGTCCATGCAGAGTTCTTCAGGTAAAAAATGAAGCACTTGATGGATACAATGCTATTCAGGTTGGTTTCTCAGAAAAAAAAGCTTCACAGCAGAATAAAGCTATCGCCGGTCATTTGAAAAAGTCAGATTCCCAGGGGTTTTATTTTATACGTGAGTTCAGGGTAAATGACTCTGGGGAATACCAGGTAGGACAGGATATCGCACTTGATGCAGTTTTAAAGGTAGGTGACCTGGTAGATGTGCAAGGCAGTAGTAAAGGAAAGGGATTTCAGGGTGTTGTTAAGAGATATGGCTTCGCAGGAGGTGGCGCGGGGCATGGTTCTAAATTTCACAGGGCACCCGGTTCCATAGGATGTAGTGCTCATCCCGGAAGAGTTTTCAAAGGTAAGAAAATGCCTGGCAGAATGGGTAATGACACTGTCTTAAGAAAGAACGTGATTGTCATTGACATTCGTCCTGAAGATAATGTTGTGCTTTTGAAAGGGCCTCTTCCTGGAGCCAAGAACAGCCTGTTAAAAATTTTCTCTAAATAAATGTTTTGAGTTGAAACAGGCTCGAGGAGATACATATGTCTACTGTAAAAGTTGTTAACACCAAAAATGAAAGTGTCGGCGAGATTGAACTCAGCGATGAACTGTTCAATCGTAAGGTTAAAGAGTATATTCTGCATGATGTAGTTCGGATGCAACGGGCCGGTCGCCGGGCAGGTAATGCCAGTACTAAAACACGGATCGAGGTGAGTGGTGGCGGTGCCAAGCCCTGGAGGCAGAAAGGAACAGGGCGTGCCAGAGCAGGAACCCGTAACTCTCCAATCTGGAGAGGAGGTGGTGTTGCCTTTGGTCCCAAACCGAGAGATTACAGCTTTAAACTGAATCGTAAGGTTAAAAAACAAGCGATTGCAATGGCCATGAGTGCACGATTGCAGGAAGGTAACCTCATTATCCTTGATGATTTCACCATGGACAGGATCAAGACAAAGGAATTTGTCGGGATCATGGATGTACTGGATGCAGATAATGCACTCATAATCGCTGATAATAGTAACGATCAGCTTAATAAGTCTTCAAGAAACGTAAATGGGTATAAGGTGTTACCAGTCGACGGTTTGAACGTCTACGATATCCTCCTGCATAAAAAGCTTATTTTGGTTCAACCGGTAATTGAGAGCCTTGAAAAGAGGTTGGCGGCATGAAAAATATATACAGCGTTTTAAAGGGGCCCTGCCTTACTGAAAAGGCTGCTTTGCTTCAGGAAGATGAAGGTAAAGTAGTTTTTAAGGTTCATCCCAAAGCAAACAAGGTAGAAGTTAAGAGAGCGATCGAACAGCTTTTTAATGTTAAAGTTAAAGATGTTCGAACCGCCAATATGCACGGGAAGCAAAAACGGGTTGGAAAAACCGTAGGTTTTACTAAAGATTGGAAAAAAGCCTATGTAACCTTATCTGAAGGTGAAATTAACTTTGCAGATGAACTGTAGTCCGATAATCGGAAACTAAGTTTATCAACTTTCTTAACGAAGTGATTTTATCTAACCTAATTTTGATGGAGCGATTGGGAAATCATGGCAATAAAAACTTATAAACCTACATCACCTGGTAAGCGACACCACGTGTCGATTAAAAACCCGGAGCTATCTAAAAACAGCCCTGAGAAGAGCCTTGTTTGTAGTCTTTCGAAAAGTGGTGGACGAAATAATTACGGCCGTATTACATCTAGACATATAGGTGGCGGCCATAAACGCAGATATCGGATTATTGATTTTAAGAGAAATAAGACCGGCATAGGAGCGAAGGTAATATCTATTGAATATGATCCTAACAGATCATCTAATATTGCCTTGCTGAGTTATCTGGATGGTGAAAAGAGCTATATTCTCTCCCCTGATGGAATCTCAGTTGGAGATCAGGTGATAGCTGGTGATAATGTTGATATCCAGCTGGGTAATTGTCTGCCAATGAGTAACATTCCACTGGGTACTGTCATCCACAACCTTGAGATGAAAATCGGCAAAGGAGCACAGCTGGTTCGCAGCGCCGGTGCTTCTGCCCAACTCATGGCAAAGGAAGGTGGGTATGTACTGGTTCGTCTGCCATCCGGTGAGGTGAGGAAATTTAATAATCGATGCCGCGCCTGCATCGGACAAGTTGGCAATCGTGAACATGAGAGCCAGAAACTCGGTAAGGCCGGTAGAAACAGATGGAAGGGTAAGAGACCTCATGTTCGAGGTGTTGCCATGAACCCGGTAGACCATCCGATGGGTGGCGGTGAGGGTAAGAGTTCAGGCGGGCGTCATCCTTGTACTCCATGGGGACGTCCGACCAAGGGGTTTAAAACCCGGAAGAAGAGAAAGGCTTCTGACAAACTGATTGTCAAGAAGAGATCATAACAGAAAAGGAGCAAGTAATGTCTCGTTCAATTAAAAAAGGGCCTTTCATCGACGACCACCTGCAGAGGAAAGTGACTGCTGCCATTGAAGCTGGATCTCGAAAGGTTATCCAGACCTGGTCCAGACGATCAGATATAAGTCCGGAGATGGTGGGGCTAACATTTGCAGTGCATAACGGGAAAAAATTTATACCTGTATTTGTCACAGAGAACATGGTTGGACACAAGCTTGGTGAATTCTCCCCCACTCGTACCTACTATGGACACTCATCAGACAGAAAGGGAAGAAAATAATTTGAAGCGGTAGTTTCTACCGGGAGCAGACACTATGGAAGCACGAGCCGTAGGCAGATACATCAGAATCTCTCCACAAAAGGCGCGTCTTGTTGCAGATGTTGTGAGAGGTATGGGGGTTGACCAGGCAATTACAACCCTTCGTTTCATGCCAAAAAAAGGGGCCGGGATTATTCAGAAGGTAGTTGAATCTGCTGTCGCTAACGCCACACAGGATGATTCTACTGATGTTGATAATCTCTATATTAAAAAAATAATGATTGACGGTGGACCTTCCCTGAAGAGAATTCGACCAAGAGCCATGGGTAGAGCAACCGGAATCATTAAGAGAACCAGTCATATAACTGTAGTTATAGACGAGAGTTAATTTACATTTCGGTAAGTAAATCCCCAGGGACTACTTACTATTAAGATTAAAGGGAAAATTGGATTTGTTGGAGGACTGTTTTGGGGCAGAAGGTTAATCCATTAGGAATGAGACTGAACATTACCCGGACATGGGATTCGATCTGGTATGCAGACAAAGAGTATGCGACCTTTCTGATTGAAGATCAGAAAATTAAAAAGTTTCTCAAGAAACGTCTCCATCATGCGGGATTGTCTAAGGTTAAAATTGAACGTACTGGTGATCAGGTACGCATCAAACTTTTTACAGCCAGACCTGGAATAGTAATTGGAAAGAAAGGTATTGAAATTGAGCTGACTAAAAAGGAACTAGAGAAACTTATTCCACGTAAGGTTACTCTTGATATTCAGGAAGTCAGGCGTCCTGAAGCTGATGCTCAGCTGATTGCAGAGAATATAGCTCAGCAATTGATCAGAAGGGTAGCATTTCGTCGGGCTATGAAAAAGGCCGTAACTTCAGCACTTCGGTTTGGAGTTCAGGGAATTAAGATATCCTGTTCCGGTCGTCTCGGTGGTGCTGAGATGTCGAGATGTGAGTGGGTGCGAGAAGGTCGGGTTCCACTGCATACATTGAGAGCTGATGTTGATTATGCGCTTGCTGAGGCAAATACAACCTATGGCATAATTGGTGTCAAGGTCTGGATTTTTAACGGTGAAGTGTTAAGCGATAAAGATGCAGGCGCGGTGTAACAGAAACGAGCCATTGGTTCGGTGCTGTTTCCGTACCACAATTTGGAGTAAAAGATGTTAAGTCCCAAAAAGGTCAAACATAGAAAAGTTTTTAAGGGTCGGTCAAAAGGAATGGCATATCGCGGATCTTCCATATCTTTTGGCGACTATGCGATTAAGGCAACCTGCTGTGGTTTCATGACGGCGCAGCAGATAGAGGCCGCCAGGATAACGATTAACAGAACAATGAAACGTGGTGGCAGGGTCTGGATACGTGTATTTCCTGATAAACCGCTTACCAAAAAACCTGCCGAGACTCGTATGGGTAAAGGCAAGGGTAGCCCTGAATCCTGGGTAGCAGTAGTAAAGCCTGGTATGATACTCTATGAGATTGCAGGGGTGACCGAGGAGCTGGCAGTGAAAGCTCTGAATCTTGCCGGTAATAAGTTGCCGTTTTCAACCAAAGTTGTAACTAAGAGGAACACTTTATGAACGTAGAAGAGATTCGTAAAATGTCCGTTGAAGACCTGCTGAAGACTGATACTGATCTGCGGGATGAATTGAGCAAGCTGACGTTTCAGCACCGTATCAGGCCGCTTGAAGATACTTCACGGTTATTAAAAATAAGAAGAGACATTGCCAGGATTGCGACCATTCAAAAACAAACTGTCAGCTAGTCGATAATTTTAAAATTTGACCCTGGTCGGCCGCATTCTACATTATCATCACTAAGTGATTAAACAATGAGTGAAATTAAAAAATCTAAAAAGACAAGAACTGGTTCTGTTGTAAGCAACAGAATGGAAAAAAGCGTTGTTGTTCGGGTAGAACGTAAGTTTCGCCATAAGCGTTATGGTAAATTTGTTAAAACCAGTGTCAAATATCTCGCAGACGACCCTGAAAACAGTTGTTCCGTTGGGGACACAGTTTTGATTGAAGAATGTCGGCCTCTCAGTAAAAGAAAACGATGGCGGGTCAGGTCAATATTAGAGCAGGCAGTTTAGTGCCTTACTCCATAAAAGCTGTAATAAAAAACAAGAAAATCGAAAGTGTTATTTAACTCGATTGGTTAATATCAGCAACAAGGCACTTATCCAGCGTAACTTTAAAGTTTTCCGACTTGTCGGGTTAATAATCTGAAAATTGCTTTCAGCTTTGTTTTACCTCTTCATCGGGTATCTGATAAGAATGGTTGTCAAAGGATATAAAAGAAAGCCTCCTGCACGCTGGTATTGTAAAGAACCCTGTTTATCGGGTTTGGTACTGATAGAAATTGTGATTTAGTGGAAACGTTTAGTTTCGTATGAGATATCTGGTGAAATTATGATACAGACAGAGACAGTACTTAATGTGGCAGACAATTCAGGAGCCAAAAAGGTTCTTTGTATCCGTGTTCTTGGAGGAACTAGAAAACGGTATGCCTCAATTGGTGATGTGATTGTTGTGACGGTGAAAGAGGCACTGCCCCATGCTAAAGTAAAGAAGGGCGATGTGATGAAGGCGGTTATTGTCAGAACTGTAAAGGCTATGAAAAGGATGGATGACACCTGGGTCGGATTTGATGACAACGCTGCCGTTATGCTCGGGACCGCCGGAGAACCTATTGGGACACGTATTTTTGGCCCCGTTGCTCGTGAGTTGAGAAATCAAGGTTTCATGAAGATAATTTCACTTGCTCCGGAAGCACTTTAACCTCTCTGCAACGCCAGGGTATCGGATTCTATGTTAAAGAGTCTGATCTTGATTTGCAGGGTTAGATACATTGACTGAGAAAAGGTATAGAAATGAGACAGGGTACAACATACCTGAAAAAAAATGATCAGGTTGAAGTAATAACCGGCAAAGATAAGGGCCGGGTTGGAAAAATCCTTCGTGTTTTAAAGGATCAGGATAAGGTTGTTGTTGAGCGTATCAATATGATTAAGCGCCACACCAAACCGACCGAGATGAATCAGCAGGGACAGATAGTCGATAAAGAAGCTCCGATTCACGTATCCAATATTCAGCTGATATGTCCAGAGTGTACTAAAACTGGGCGAATTGGTAAGAAGATACTGGAAGATGGTACGAAGGTTCGTTTTTGTAAAAGCTGCGGCGATGCCATCGAGAATAAATAACAGGATATCAACAAGGCTTAGGCCAGGAGTTGTACATGGGTGCGCTGAAAGAAAAATATTTAAACGAATGTGTTCCTGCCCTTAAAGAGGAATTTGGCTATACAAATAGTATGCAATTCCCTCAATTAAAAAAGATTGTTCTCAATATGGGACTGGGAGAAGCTGTTCAGAATCCCAAAATTGTTGAAGGGGCTGCAGACGAGCTTACCAGGATTGCCGGTCAAAAGGCTGTGATTACAAAAGCGAAGAAATCAATTGCCACATTCAAACTCCGCGAAGGGATGCCGATTGGGTGTCGTGTTACCCTGAGGGGAGATAAGATGTATGATTTTTTCAGTAAACTTGTAAATATTGCACTGCCCAGGGTAAGGGATTTTCGTGGCCTGTCGCCGAAAGGGTTTGACGGTAGGGGTAACTTTTCCATGGGCATACAGGAACAGATCATCTTTCCTGAAATTGACTACGATAAAATCGATAAAATTAAAGGGCTGAACATAACTGTAGTCACATCAGCGGGCACAGATGACGAGGGACGTTCACTGCTGAAAACACTCGGGATGCCCTTCAAAAAGAATTAGTACCATAGAAAATATTCTGCCTTTTCGGCAGAAAACACTATTGCATGCTGGTACTTATCCAGGCATTTTTAAAAGTTCCGATCTAATCGGATTAGTTTTTACATATCAAGAGAGTATTTGGAGGTCGATTTGGCTAAGAAATCCATAATTGCAAAGGCAAAGCGTGAACCAAAGTTTGCTGTACGGAAGTATAACCGATGTCCTCTGTGCGGTCGTCCAAGAGGATTTATCAGGAAATTCGGTATTTGCAGGATCTGTTTCAGGAAGTTGGCGTTGGGTGGTGAAATAACAGGAGTGACTAAATCAAGTTGGTAGCGCAGTGGTACCTTCTTTGATCGAGCTTGTTTACAATTTTGAAAAATAAGGAGTGTTCGCTATGTCAATGAGCGATCCCCTGGCAGATATGCTGACCAGGATACGAAATGCAGTAATGGTAAAATTTGATTCTGTAGAAATGCCTTCCTCAACAGTTAAGATTGATGTTGCAAAAGTCTTGAAAGATGAAGGTTACATTGTCGACTACCGGGTAACCGATGACTCCGTCCAGGGGGTTCTGACGGTTGATCTTAAATATGGATCTGACCGTGAGCCGGCGATTACCGGGTTAAAGCGTGTAAGTAAACCCGGATTGAGGAAATACGCTAAGGCTAATGCAATACCCAACGTATTGAATGGGCTTGGAATTGCAATTATTTCTACATCTAAAGGCGTTGTGACAGATAAAACAGCTAGAGCCCTGAATTCTGGTGGGGAGATTATTTGTGAGGTCTGGTAGGTCTCATAAATTACGGAGGTAAGTATGTCTCGTATTGGTAAACAACCAATTCCTGTTCCTGCTGGGGTTAAAATTGATCTCAAGGATCAACAGATATCAGTGACAGGAGCAAAAGGAACCCTGAAGCGTGAAATTATCCCGGAAGTGGAAGTTGTGCTTGAGGATAATGTGATTACATTAAACAACCGTATTGACACCAGTAAAGTTAATGCTTTCAGAGGGTTAACTAGAAGTCTAATCAATAATATGGTTATTGGCGTTACTGACGGATTTAGACGAGTTCTGGTTATTGAAGGTGTTGGATATAAGGCCAGTGTCGGCGGTTCAATGTTGACTCTGAATGTTGGATATTCGAATCCGGTAGATTTCAAACTGCCAAAAGGGGTTGCTGCTTCTGTTGATGGCAACACTAAAATTGTGCTTGAATCTATAGATAAAGAACTCCTGGGTTTGACAGCTTCCCGGATACGGCAGATAAGAAAACCTGAGCCCTATAAGGGAAAAGGAATTCGTTACGAAGATGAGCATATCGTACGTAAAGCCGGTAAGGCCGGGGCTGCTGCCTAATCTTGAAACCTACGTATAAAATTTAACGGAAAATTACAATGGCTAGGACGAATCCTAAGACTATAGCAAGGGCAAAGCGAGTCAAACGTATCAGGAAAAAGGTAATTGGTACAAGCGAACGCCCAAGGCTCCGTGTCTTCAAAAGCAATAAGCATATCTACGCACAAATTATCGACGACGTAGCAGGGCATACCTTGATCTCCATGTCCACTATAGACAAAGAGTTTGCTCCAGGTGATGAAAAAGGAAAAATCGGAGCAGCAAAAAAAGTTGGTGAGACGATAGGAGCCCGTGCAAAAGCCGCGGGCATTACTAAAGTCGTATTTGATCGTGGCGGGTCGATTTATCACGGCAGGGTCAAATCTCTTTCTCAAGGTGCCAGGGATGGTGGTCTGGAATTTTAAAGTTTTTATAAATAAATGGGGGGTGTCCCTTGTCTGATTTCAAACGTTCCAAAAGTTCAAATGCTGAGGAACTTATAGAAAAAATTGTTTTTATCAACAGGGTAGCAAAAGTTGTAAAAGGTGGTCGTAGATTCAGTTTTAGCGCAATTGTTGTTGTTGGTGACGGCAAAGGTAAGGTTGGATACGGGCTTGGCAAAGCTAATCAGGTTCCTGAGGCTATCAGGAAAGGGGTTGAAAAGGCTAGAAAAGCAATGGTATCCGTCTACCTTACAGAGGCCTCGATTCCCCATATGATCATTGGAAAGTATGGCGCTGGAAAGGTGTTGCTTAAACCTGCTTCAGAAGGTACCGGTCTAATTGCAGGTGGGCCTGTACGAGCGGTTCTCGAAGCTGCGGGCGTATCGAATATTCTGACGAAGTGTCTTGGTTCACATAATCCACATAATATGGTTAAGGCAACTCTCAACGGATTGCAGACTTTGCGTTCCGCTCAGAAGATCGCTGACCTGCGTGGAAAAACAGTAGAAGAAATTACCGCATAACGTCATCCGGGGAAGCTGGAAGATGTATGCAAAATATTTGATAAATAAAGGTAATTAAATGGCAGAGACAATTACTTTTTCACAGGTAAAAAGTGGCATTGGCAGTACCAAAAAGATCAATGCAACTTTAGTTGGCCTTGGGCTCACTAAAATGAATAAAAAAATTACAAGAAAAGACACTCCAGAGCTTCGTGGTATGCTCAATAAGGTTAGTCATCTTGTACGTATTGAGGAGATATAGCATGTTGACTTTGGCAAAGCTTTCCCCGCAAAAAGGTGCAACCAGGAACCGGAAGCGGTTGGGCCGGGGACCAGGCAGCGGGCATGGTAAGACAGCTGGTCGTGGACATAAAGGGTATAAATCCCGTTCAGGATCCGGAATAAAGCCGGGTTTTGAAGGTGGTCAGATGCCTCTGCAGCGCAGGCTGCCAAAGCGGGGTTTTACTAATATTTTCAGAAAAGAATATACAATTGTTTCCCTTTCTCAACTCGACTCATTTGATGGGAATAAGGAAATCGATAAAGCTGGACTGGTCGAAGCTGGAATTGTTAAAGAGGGTACTCTGGTAAAAGTCCTTGCCAACGGTGAGGTTACTAAAGCTCTGAATATTAATGTTGATAAAATCAGTGGTTCTGCGAAAAGCAAAATTGAAGCAGCAGGTGGAAAAGTTATCACCTCCAGCTCGTCTGATAGTGAATAATTATTCCCTGCCGGTTGGCAATGAGCCCAGAATCTTTGATCGAAACGCAGATAGGATGATATAATGAGCGGATTGCAGAGTGCTGCTAATATACCGGAGTTACGTAGGCGTGTACTTTTTACGCTTATTATGCTCGCAGTTTACAGAATGGGCGTTCAGATACCTACTCCTGGTATTAATGGCGAAGCCCTATCAGCTTTTTTTGACCAGAATGCCAGCACACTGTTTGGTATGTTCAATATGTTCTCTGGTGGTGCTCTGGAAAATTTTTCTATTTTCGCACTGGGGATCATGCCATATATCTCCGCCTCCATTATAATTCAGCTTATGACTGTGGTTGTGCCACAGCTCGAAGCTCTAAAAAAAGAGGGGCAGGCCGGCAATCGTAAAATTACCCAGTATACAAGGTACGGTACGGTTGTGTTGTCAATTATTCAAGGTACTTTTATTGCCACCGGGCTTGAAAGTATGACAGGACCAGGCGGGGCGGCCATTGTACTTAATCCTGGTCTTCAGTTTAAACTGATGACCATGCTCACCTTGACGTCGGGAACCGCTTTTATCATGTGGCTGGGTGAGCAGATGACTGAAAGGGGTATCGGTAACGGGATCTCACTGATCATTTTTGCCGGAATTGTTGCCCGTGGACCTGCCGCGATTGTGAATTCAATTCAGCTTATCAAAGCTGGAGAAATTGCCCTGTTCTTTGTACCTTTTCTCGTTCTTTTCATGTTTTTTATTGTCGCTGTGATTGTGTTTTTTGAGACAGCTCAGCGAAGAATTCCGATTCAGTATGCAAAACGGGTTGTCGGGAGGAAAGTTTATGGAGGTCAGAGCTCTCATCTCCCACTGAAAATTAATATTTCCGGAGTAATCCCCCCGATTTTTGCTTCATCTATCATGATGTTTCCTGCAACAATCGGGAGTTTTATCCAGATTGACTGGGTACAGAAGATCTCTGCTGCAATGTCTCCGGGAACTGTCTATTACTATATTTGTTATGTGGCAATGATCGTGTTTTTCTGTTTCTTTTATACTGCAGTTCAATTCAAGCCGGACGATGTTGCAGAGAACCTGAAAAAGAATGGCGGTTTTATCCCGGGTATAAGGCCTGGTAAAAGAACAGCCGAATTTTTAGATAAGGTACTCACCAGGCTAACTGTTGTGGGAGCGATTTACCTCAGTGCTGTTTGCGTACTGCCTACTATTTTGATTGGTCAATTTAATATACCTTTCTTTTTTGGCGGGACTGCGTTGCTCATTGTTGTCGGTGTTGGAATTGATACAATTTCTCAGATTGAATCTCACCTTCACATGAGGAATTATGAAGGGTTTATGAAGCAGGGCAGAATCAAGGGACGTAGATAGGCAGTGGCAGGGATAGCTGATAAAAGAGAAAGAAGGTCTATTATAGTTAAAACTGCTGATCAAATTTCGGTTATGCGTGAGGCTAATCGAATTGTATCAGAAACCCTGACAATGCTGAAAGAATCAGTCGAACCCGGGATTACAACCTGGGAGCTTGACAAATCTGCTGAGGAGTTGTGCCTTAAACGACAGGCAAAACCGGCATTCAAAGGATACAGAGGGTTTCCGGGAAGCCTTTGTGTTTCAGTGAATGAAGAAGTGGTACACGGTATTCCGTCTAGAAAAACAAAACTGAAAGATGGCGATATCATATCGATTGACTTTGGAGTCGAATTTAGAGGGTTTTTTGGTGATTCCGCTATAACAGTTCCGGTTGGAAAGATAGATGCCGAGGTAGCGAAGTTGCTAAAGGTGACAGAAGAGGCCCTCGGCAAGGGTATTGGGCAGGTTATCGCAGGTAATTGTGTCGGTGATATCTCCCGGGCTATCCAGAGTCACGTTGAAGAGCACGGATTATCTATTGTCAGGCAGTTTGTAGGACATGGTATCGGTAGTGCACTCCATGAGCCACCGGAGATACCTAATTTTTATCAGGGTGAACGTACACCAAGGTTGCTTCCGGGAATGGTATTAGCTATTGAACCCATGGTAAATATGGGTTCGCATAAGGTTAAAGTATTAAAAGACGGTTGGACTGTAATCACCAGCGATAAACAGCCATCGGCTCACTTTGAACATTCTGTTGCTGTGACAGAAAATGGTCCGGCAGTATTAAGCCGTCGTGAGAGTTAACCGGTTATCAAAGCAGATGAAGAGTTTTTAGGGCACCATAAAAAAAAACTTCTCTTTTTTGAAGAGATGTATTATATTTCTCCGTTTTTAATTGAAACATTGATTACTCAGGGATCTCCATGGCTAAAGAAGAAGCGATTGAAGTAGAAGGAATTATTATTGAGCCGCTGCCTAATGCAATGTTCAGAGTTGAGCTTGATAACGGGCACAAGGTGCTGGCACACATTTCTGGTAAAATGCGGATGCATTTTATCAAGATTTTACCTGGTGACAGGGTTACCATTGAACTTTCTCCCTATGACCTTACCAGGGGAAGGGTAACATTTCGGGCGAAAAACGCCAAAAAGAAAAAATAGAGTCCGTTTATCATGAAAGTACGCGCATCAGTAAAAAAAATATGCAGTGATTGTAAGATATACAAACGAAAGGGTGTTGTACGCGTATCTTGTAAAGTTAAGAAACATAAACAGAGGCAGGGATAGACTTGCTTGACCGTTTTAATTACCTACTTCTTCTAAGGAGATAGATCTTGGCACGTATATCAGGAATTGACCTTCCGAAAAACAAACATATTGATCGGGCACTTACTTACATACACGGTATCGGGTTGACATCAGCTCGTAAGATTCTTGATGAGGTGGATCTGCCTTATACTATGAGCAGTGATGATCTCAATGGAGATGACGTTAATCGGATCAGGAAGGTGATCGAAGCAGACTATTCCGTTGAAGGTGATCGACGTCGTGAGGTCTCTATGGACATTAAGAGACTTACTGACCTTGGGTGTTATCGAGGTCGCCGCCATCGTATGGGTCTGCCCTGTCGTGGACAGAAAACAAAGACGAATGCTCGTACTAAGAAAGGTCCAAGAAGAGGCGCTGCTCGTCGTAAATAGTTGAATTTAATACAGGTGTAAAATATGGCTGTAGCAAAAAAACGGAAGGTGAAGAAGAATATACCTGAGGGTATTGTTTTTATCTATTCCACTTTTAATAATACGATTGTAACGATTTCCGATAAACAGGGAAATGTTGTTGCCTGGTGCAGTGCAGGCGTTTTAGGGTTTAAGGGATCTCGGAAAAGCACTCCATTTGCTGCCCAGAATGCCTTGGCTGATGCTGCCAAAAAAGCGGCAGATGTCGGTATGCGTAAGGTTGAGGTTAAGGTAAAAGGACCCGGACCCGGCAGAGAAGCTGCCTTGAGAGCTCTTATCAATACAGGATTTGAAGTTAGTCGTATATACGATGTTACTCCTATTCCTCATAATGGGTGTAAACCTCCCAAACGTCGCCGCGTATAATTTCAGGTGCAGATTCCAAGCTATTTAAATCAATTGAACGGAGGCCTAAGTTGGCTAGAAATATAGGTGCTGCATGCCGTCGGTGCAGAAGAGAAGGTTTGAAATTATATCTCAAGGGTGACCGTTGTTACTCCGATAAATGTTCTTACGAGAGGAGAGCTTTTGGCCCTGGACAGCATGGACAGGCAAGATTTAAAAAGCTTTCCAACTATGCCATTCAGCTTCGCGAAAAGCAGAAAGTAAAAAGTATGTACGGTATGCTTGAAAACCAGTTTCGCCTGAATTTTCATAAGGCTGATCAGCAAAAGGGTGTAACAGGTGAAAATCTTCTCATTCTCCTTGAAAGACGACTGGACAACACGGTATTCCGTTTAGGTTTTGCTGCTTCCAGGAGCCAGGCTCGGCAGCTGGTGCGTCATAAGCATATCCTTATTAATGGAAAAAAGGTTGATATCCCTTCCTTTCTTATTTCCGCTGGTGACATTGTGTCATTAAAAGAAAAGAGTCGTGCAAGTGCAACTATAAACGAAAATCTTGAGGCTGTCGTACGCAGAGGAGTTCCTAGTTGGCTCGAACTTGATAAAGACAACTACAAGGCCACGGTGAAGGCACTTCCAAACAGGGAAGAGATGACTATGCCTATACAGGAACAGCTCATAGTAGAGCTTTATTCCAAGTAATATCGGCATCTCAATCAGGTAAGATGAAAGTTAACACAGTTTCGCCGATTGTTGATAGAACCGAGCTGTATATCATTATACCTCTGGTTCATTTAAAGACCGATATTAATAAAAGTTTGATGAAAAGCAGGGAAGGTAATTTATGACTCAAGCTGCCGACGAAAAAATACCATTTTACCGTAACTGGCATGAGCTGATTAAACCAGAGAAGCTTGAAGTTGATAGAGCGAAACATACCGACAGTTACGGGAAGTTTGTTTGTGAGCCACTTGAGAGAGGATTTGCTGTAACTATAGGTAACTCACTTCGAAGGATACTTCTCGCCTCTATTCAGGGTGCTGCAATAACAAGTATTAAGATAGAAGGTGCCTTACACGAGTTCACTTCCATGAAAGATATTATGGAAGATGTGAGTGAGATAATCCTTAATGTCAAGATGGTTAGGATTAAACTTCACTCTGGTGATTCGCAACAGGTGACTATCGACAAAAGCGGGCCTGGCACAGTTACTGCTGCAGATATTACCGGTAACAGTTTTGTTGAAGTTATGAACGAAGACCAGGCCATCTGTACTCTCACCGGTGAGACTTCTTTTAGAGCTGAGCTCACTGTTGAGTGGGGGAAGGGGTATCAGCCTGCAGAATTGCAGAATAAGGAAAATCTCTCTATTGGGCAGATTCCTATTGATGCCATATTTACACCGATCAAAAAGATTCAGTATGTTACGTCACAGGCCCGTGTAGGACAGCAGACAGATTTTGACAAGTTGACCATGGAAATTGAAACAGATGGCAGTCTGAGGCCTGAGAGTGCTCTGGCGTATGCAGCCAAGATATTGAAAGAGCAGATGACCATCTTTATCAATTTTGATGAAGAAGAAGCAGAACCAGAGATTGATGTAATTGAAGAAACTGATGAGCCTGCGAATCCATTTCTGGACAAACCTGTAGAAGATTTGGAGCTTTCAGTGAGATCGGCTAACTGCTTGAAGAATGCTGATATCCATTTCATAGGAGATCTTGCTCAGAAGAGTGATCAGGAAATGCTGAAAACCAAGAACTTCGGACGTAAGTCTCTAAATGAGATTAAGGCGTTGCTTGCAGAGATGGATCTCACTCTTGGGATGAAATTTGAAAATTGGACACCACCTGATATTAAAGAAACTAATGATCAGCAGGTGTAGTAGTTGTGGATTAAGGCTATCAGGAAATTAAAAATGCCAAGTTCTCTTGGTTTTTAGCAGTCGCTGAGGATAGTGAGATGAGACATAGAAAATCTGGAAGAAAGTTGGGCCGCACCAGTGCACACAGAGAAGCGATGTTCAGAAATATGGTTACTTCCCTGTTTGAGCATGAACGTATTGTTACAACCAGGGAAAAGGCGAAAGAACTCAGACCAATTGCTGAAAAGATGATTAGTCTTGCCAAGCGGGGTGATCTCCATGCTCGGCGACAGGCCCTGAGTTATATCAGAAGTAAGGATATTGTAGAGAAGCTCTTTACTGATATACAAGAACAGTTTGTTGACAGGAAGGGTGGATACACCCGTATTCTGCAAACCGGTTCCAGGAAAGGCGACTCTGCTGCAATGGCCATTATAGAGTTAGTTGGTTATGAAGAAATACTTGATCTGGATGAGAACGAAAATTAGCAGATCAGGCTCAATTTTCATAAAAGCTGGATGGAACATCGTTTCCATCCAGCTTTTTTTTTCTTTTTTCTTCCTCATGTTGCAAGGAGGTTCTGAGGTATGAGTGATCCCGGTAAGGAATTTCCTGAGGGCATGGTTCCCCTGGAGGATTCGAAATTTGCCTTCGAATGTCATCCCGGGGTGGCTTGTTTTACCTCTTGCTGCAAAGACGTCAATATCACTCTCTATCCATATGATATCATCAAGCTGAAAAATTCCCTTGGTATGGACTCTGAAGATTTTATGAGGGGACACAGTTATCTGGTGCAGGGTGATAATCCTTTTTTTCCTACGGTTAAACTTAAGCTTGGCGATGACAGGGAAAAAACATGTCCCTTCCTAAATGATAAAGGATGTTCCGTATATAGAGAGAGACCATCAGCATGTCGTACCTACCCCCTGGAGAGGGCAGTAGACAGGATGGCTGCGAAAGGAGAGCCTGAAGAATTCTATTTTATGACCAATCATCCCTACTGTCTTGGCCATAAAGAGGAAAAGGAATTTACTGTTGCTAGCTGGATCCGAAATCAACAGTTGATCGAGTATAATTCAATGAATGCACTTTGGGTAGCCATTGACACATTGTTTGCTACAAATCCATGGAAAGGTGAGGGGGCTGGAGGCGAAAAGCAGCAACTGGCATTTATGGTCTGTTATAATATTGATGGTTTTCGTAGATTTGCGGGAGAGTACCAGTTGATAAAGCAGTTTAAAATAGAAAAAGATTTTAAAAGACGAATTGCAAGGGAGGATGGTGAACTGCTGAAATTTGGTTTTGAGTGGTTAAAGGCGATTTTATCAGGGAGATCCTCACTTATCAAAAGTTCGATATACAAGGCGTAGTGTTTTTCTCAGGCCCTCAGCAACACATGTGGTATGTTGAGGTTCTGAGAAAAACCTACAACGAAGGAGATTGGACTTTTTACGACGCCATCAGATGTTGCATAAACCGGCAGCCCATGTTATAAAGAAAAGTTATTTTTTGCAGGTCAGATCAATAATGATCAGACCATTTTATAAAACACACATCTTCAATTAGATCTGGTGTTACGGAGCTGGGTAGATACTGTTCTGTGATTTAGAAGATGGAGGTATAACCGGAATCGGAGAAAATTATGGCAAATGTTACTGTAAGGGAAATGCTGCAGGCCGGGCTTCATTTTGGGCATCAAACGAGACGTTGGAATCCAAAGATGAAACCGTATATTTATGGACCACGCAACGGAATATATATTGTCAATTTAGACTTGACCAAGCGTCTTTTTGATAAGGCATGTGACTTTATAACCGGTGAGGTTAAAAAAGGCGGATCTTTACTTTTTGTAGGCACAAAGAGGCAGGCTCAATCCATAATTCATGAAGAAGCTAAACGGTGTGGTATGTTCTATGTCGACCACCGCTGGCTTGGCGGCATGCTTACAAACTTTCAAACCATAAAAAATTCAATTGAAAGGCTCAAATCGATAGAATCTATGCAGGAGGATGGTTCGATTAACCGTTTTCCTAAAAAAGAGATTCTCCTGATGGAAAAAGAGAGAGTAAAGTTGGAGCGTAATGTTGGTGGTATCAAGGATATGCGTAAGTTGCCATCGGTCATATTTCTTGTTGATCCCAGAAAGGAATCCATTGCAATCAATGAGGCAGTAAAACTGAATATCCCTGTTGTTGCCATAACTGATACAAACTGCGATCCCGACAATATAGACTTTATAATTCCCGGCAATGATGATGCCATCAGATCAATTCGTTTGATCACTAATCATGTTGCTGAAGCAGTGCTTACCGGACAGGCATTAAAAGATGGGGAAGAGGCTTCTGATGAAGCTGTCGCTGCTGCAATGGGTGATGTCGGAAGTGAGATGGTGGCAGAAGAACCTGCTGAAGAGGTTGTTGAAAAGCCTACCGAAGAAGCAGTTGAAAAGCCAGTCGAGGAGGTTGTTGAAAAGGTTGCTGAAGAAGCAGTTGAAAAGCCAGTTGAGGAGGTTGTTGAAAAAGTTGCCGAAAAGCCTTCTGAAACCGGAGAATAGTATATTCCCTGGTTGTGTCACCAAGCTTTGGCTAACCCGAAGAGATCGATAATTTGAAATGATTGAAAAAAGGGCTGTCTTATGACTGCCCTTTTTTACTGTATGAGATTTTACTAAAAATTAATGAAGACTAAAGGAGATTTACCATGAATATAACCGCCAAGATGGTAAAAGACCTCAGAGATAAGACAGCTGCAGGTATGATGGATTGTAAAAAAGCCCTTACTGATACAGGCGGGGATATGGAAAAAGCTGTAGATCTTTTGAGGCAAAAAGGGCTTGCTGTAGCTGCTAAGCGTGCGGGAAGAGCAACGAATCAGGGAGTAGTTGAGACCTATATCCATGCGGGGGGTAACCTGGGTGTTATGATTGAACTCGGATGTGAGACTGATTTTGTCGCTAAAAACGATGATTTCAGAGCATTCGCCCGTGATATAGCCATGCACATAGCTGCTCTTAATCCTGTCGCTGTGACCAGAGAAGAAGTATCACCTGAGGTAGTTTCCCGGGAGAAAGAGATTTACGTTCAGCAGGCGCTGGATTCTGGTAAACCTGAGGCTATTGTAGAGAAAATGGTGACTGGAAAGATTGAAAAATTTCTCTCTGAAATATGTCTCCTCGAGCAGCAGTATGTTAAAAACCCTGACCTTAGCGTACAGGATTTGTTGAATGACCTGGTTGGTAAAATGGGTGAAAATATCTCCATTAAGCGCTTCGCACGATTTCAGGTTGGTACAGAATAGCAGCTGGTTGTTTATGGGCTTTATCTGGCCACCTGTCTTTATCGCCTTAACTTGAGAGGAAAAGCATATGACTGCGATGTATAAACGGATTCTGCTCAAGTTGAGTGGCGAGGCGTTAATGGGAGAAGATTCATATGGTATCAACCCCGGTGTCCTGGAATTTGTAGCTGGAGAAGTCAAGGCAGTGGTCGAGAAAGGTATCGAGATTGGGATAGTTATAGGGGCTGGTAATATTTTCAGAGGGGTTGCCGGTGCAAGTAAAGGAATGGATCGGACTACAGCGGACAGCATGGGTATGCTTGCTACTGTAATGAACAGTCTGGCACTACAGGATGCTCTGGAGCGCAATGGTATTATAACCCGCGTTATGTCGGCAATTCCCATGCAGTCTGTGTCGGAACCATACATCAGAAGACGTGCAACCAGGCATCTGGAAAAAGGGCGGGTTGTGATTTTTGCTGCTGGAACCGGAAATCCGTATTTTACGACTGATTCTGCAGCTGTGCTCAGAGCTTTGGAGATCGATGCAGAAGTTGTTATCAAGGCAACCAAGGTTGATGGCGTTTATGATAAAGATCCTGTTGTATATGAGGATGCCAAAAAATATGATTCTCTTTCCTATGACGAGGTGTTGCAGAAGGGATTGAAAATTATGGATGCCGCCGGTATTGCTCTGGCCCGTGAAGATGGTTTGCCTATTATGGTTCTTAATATGGCGAAATCAGGAAATATTAGACAGGCAGCATCGGGGAAGGCAGTCGGCACGCTTATTACTGAATAAGTAACTATTCTGACAGAGGGTGACATGATGAGTGAAGTAATTTTGATAATGTCCGAAAAAATGGAAAAAAGTGTTGAATCTTTCAAAAAGGAACTCTCCAAGGTTCGAACCGGGAGAGCTTCTATTTCGATACTCGATGATATATCCGTAGACGCTTACGGTAGTGGAATGCCCCTCATTCAGGTGTGTACACTTACCATTCCGGAAAGCAGACTTATCGCCATCCAACCATGGGATCCACAGATGCTGCCTGCCATTGAGAAGGCTATTCTTAAATCTGATGTTGGCCTGACTCCTGTCAATGATGGAAAAATTATACGTCTCAATATTCCACAGCTCACAGAAGAACGAAGAAAAGAGCTTGTAAAGTCTGTAAAGAAATCAGCAGAGGAGTTTCGGGTGGCTATTCGGAATATCCGAAGAGAGGCTATAGACACTCTGAAGAAACAGAAAAAGGACAAGGAGATATCTGAAGACGATCTGTTCAAGCTTCAGGATGATGCTCAGGCCGAAACTGATTCTTATATAAAAGATATTGACGGTATCACTGGTTCTAAGGAAAAAGAGGTACTGGAAGTTTGATGGCACAATTTTTATGAGTTCTACAACTGTTGTTGATTTAGAACGTCTTCCACGCCATGTTGCGATCATTATGGATGGAAATGGAAGGTGGGCGAAGGGGAGGAAAAAACCCAGGTTGTTCGGACATAAGGTCGGAGCTGATTCTGTTAGCGATATTGTCGAAATATCCAGAGAAATCGATATAAAAGTTCTGACTCTTTATGCGTTTTCTTCTGAGAACTGGAACAGGCCCAGGCATGAGGTTACCGGGTTGATGTCCATTTTGAAAAGGTACCTGGAAGCTGAGCTTCCACGAATGCAGAAAAATGGAATACGGCTGATGTCTATTGGGGATCGCGATCGACTACCTGATCAGGTAAGGGAAACTCTTGAACATGTTATCGAAGAAACTTCCGACAATTCTGAATTGATTCTTAATCTAGCGCTCAGCTACGGGGCTCGTGATGAGATTGTCAGGGCGGTGAAGGCATTAGCACAGGAGTGTATTTCAGGAGAACGGACGGTTGAGTCAATAACCAGTGAGGTTCTAAGTAACCATCTGGATACTGCCGGTTTGTCAGATCCTGATCTTCTTATTCGAACAGGGGGGGAGTCCAGGCTTTCCAATTTCATGCTTTGGCAGGTGTCTTATGCTGAGGTCTACTTTACAGATATCATGTGGCCTGAATTCCGAAAAGATGAATTTTTGCAGGCATTGTCCGAATATCAGTTGCGGGAGAGGCGTTTTGGTCGCACTGGAGAACAACTGCACCCCGGGTAGGTTATGAAACGTATTGTACCCGGTCTCTTTATTGCTGGTTTCTGGCTCCTGCTTCTCTTAAAAGGGTCAATACTGCTGTTTAATATTGTTGTGATATTCGTTGTTTTGATTGGCTGTGACGAATATGTAAGAATGGCAGCAGGAGAGGTAACCAATCGTATAGAACGGTGGCTTATCGATTCGATTCTGGCAATACCGGTAATTGCCGTCTGCATCTTCCCTCAAATTTCCCTCCTGCCATTTTTTACTCTTATTTCGTTTTTTTCCCTGTCTGCATATTTTATCATTAAATATCAGTATATAGAGGATAGTTACCTTCGATTTTGCCGTCTGGTTTTTGGCCTTGCCTATATAGGACTGCTTGGTGCACACGTAATACTTTTACGTCACCTGCCGGAGGGTGGCAACTGGCTGATCATTGTTACAGCCATTACAGCCGGTTCCGACAGCGGTGCATATTTTGTCGGGCGTGCCATTGGTAAGCATAAGCTCTCTCCTCATATCAGTCCAAATAAAACGATAGAGGGAGCTCTAGGCGGTATCTGTGCTGGTTTGCTGGGAGCAGTATTTTTTGCACTTCTGCTTCTGCCTGCCGTTAATTGGTTCCTCCTGATATTTAATACCATACTGGTTACCTGTGTGGGGATTTCTGGTGATCTGACCGAGTCGATTATTAAACGAGGTACAGGGACAAAAGACTCCGGCACAATTCTGGCAGGGCACGGCGGTATTCTTGACCGGGTTGACTCCCTGCTTTTTGCTGCTCCCGTTCTCTATTATCTTCTTGTCTTTACTGGGGTGTAATGAAGTTTATTTCTCTTTTGGGAGCCACCGGTTCAATTGGTGTGAACGTTCTTGAGGTGGTCAGGAAGTTTCCGAACCATTATAAGATTGTGGCAATGGCTGCCGGCTGGAATGTCAAGCGACTGGCTGAACAGGTTGTGGAGTTCCGGCCCGAACTTGTCTCCATATATGATGACTTCCAGGCTGAAACGTTATGCAGATTACTACCTGTAGAATATCACAACCGAATTGTGACGGGACTGGAAGGGAATAAGTTGGTCGCAGCATATTCAAAGGCTGATATGACTATTTCGGCGATAGTGGGTGCTGCCGGCCTGTTACCCACTCTTGCAGCCATTGGTGCAGGAAAGGATATAGGTCTGGCAAACAAGGAAACCCTTGTAATGGCTGGTAAAATTGTGATGGATGCCGTGAAGAGAGAGGGCGTTAGGCTGTTTCCGATAGATTCTGAGCATTCTGCAATTTTTCAGGCTCTTGAAGCAGGCCAAAAAGATGATTTGAAGAAAATTATTCTCACCGCATCCGGGGGTCCTTTCAGAGGGAAAAATTTGGAAGAACTGAGATCTGTTACCAGGGAGCAGGCCCTCAATCATCCGAACTGGGATATGGGCAGGAAAATTTCCATTGATTCTGCTACCTTGATGAATAAAGGGTTGGAGGTGATCGAGGCAAAATGGCTGTTTGATGTCGGGCCCGAGGAAATAGAGGTTGTTGTTCACCCTCAGTCTATTGTTCACTCTCTGGTTGAATATATGGACGGCTCGGTTATTGCTCAACTCGGTATTCCTGATATGAGAATTCCTATTTCCTATGCCCTCTCATATCCAAAGAGACTCGAACTGGACTTGAATCCTCTACAACTTTCCCAGTGTGGAAATCTTGAATTTCTTGAACCCGATTATGCCAGCTTTCCTGCATTGAAAATCGCTTTTGAGGCAATCAGTACAGGTGGAGTAGCTCCTGCGGTTCTGAATGCGGCAAATGAAATAGCTGTTGATGCTTTTCTTGACTCCAGGATTAAATTCCCGGATATTGCTGAGACAGTTGCCAGAACAATGGATATTGTACAAGAGGGCAGTGAGGACAGCCTGGAGGATATTCTCCAGGCAGATAAGAGTGCGCGCAGGGAAGCACTTCGCCTCATTCAATAACGATTCAAAACATTAACTGGATATGAATACACTATTTTCTTTTATTTTAGTACTTGGGCTGCTGATATTTGTGCATGAACTTGGCCATTTCCTCTTTGCAAAACTGTTTCGGGTCCGTGTTTTGAAATTCTCTTTAGGCTTCGGCCCTAAAATCGCCGGTAAGGTAATCGGTGAAACGGAATATGTTATTTCCGCTTTACCCCTGGGCGGTTTTGTTAAAATGTTTGGGGAGAATCCCGATGAACAGGAGATGGACGATGGAGACAAAAATGCTTCTTTTGCCCATAAGCCAGTCTGGCAGCGGTTTATGATTGTCCTGGCCGGACCCCTGTTTAATCTGTTCTTTTCGGTACTTCTGTTTTTTATGGTTTTTATTTTTGTTGGAGTGCCGACTCCAGTCGATACAACTCGTATCGGCAAGGTAACAGTCGATTCAGCTGCTGAGAATGCGGGATTGGAAACAGATGATGTAATTCTCGAGATCAATAGCCGGCCGACACTCAGCTGGCTTGATGTACTTAATGGAGTGAAGGGCAGTGAGGGCCGGGAACTGTCTGTTGTTGTGCAAAGAGGGTCAGAACGGCTGCAGTTGAAAGTGACTCCGAAGATAGACAGTGTTAAGAACGTGTTTGGCGAAGAAGTCGAAAAACGGTTTATGATCGGTATTGTCAAGGCAGATGAATTGACCTATACCAGGAAAACACTCATCGAGTCGATGCAGACCGCCCTGGCCCAGACCTGGATGTATATATCTTTAACCGTCATGGGGTTTGTAAAACTTTTTCAGCGAGTAATTCCAGCCTCGGAAATAGGAGGCCCCATCCTTATTGCCCAGATCGCCGGCGAGCAGATGAAAGCGGGCTGGGTGAATTTTTTCTATTTTATGGGCTTGCTCAGTATAAACCTGGGTTTTCTTAACCTTCTCCCTGTACCTGTACTTGATGGTGGCCATCTGGTCTTTTTAACCATCGAAGGAATCATGAGAAAACCGATGAATGAAAGAGCTCAGATCTTTGCTCAACAGATCGGTATCGGCCTTCTCACAACCCTTATGATTTTTGTCTTCTATAATGATATTGTCAGGTTGTTAAGTTGATCGATCAGCCTCAATCACTGATATTATCGATCGATACTGCAACCTCCTGCAGTTCTGTTGCTCTCACCCGGGGATCGAGAACGAACGGTGAGGTGCTGGCAACCCTCAGCCTGAGCAGCAGGAAAACCCATTCCAGAAGGCTACTCGCATTAATCGACTACATAATGGAGGAGACAGGGGTTGACTGGTCCAATATAGAGGCTATTGCAGTGAGTCTTGGACCGGGAAGTTTTACCGGTCTGAGAATCGGTATGGCCACAGCAAAGGGTCTGGCGTTTGCAGCAGATAAACCGATGATCGGGATATCTACTCTTGACGGGTTGGCGAGTAAATGTGCTCCTGCTCCGTGGATATGCTCGGTTCTGGATGCCCGGAAAAAAGAAGTTTATGCAGCTTTTTATCGAACAGATAGTGAAGGATTGACAGCTCCTACAGGGGTGCCTATGGTGATTTCGCCGGAGAAACTGGCAGAAAAGCTTTCGGATTCTGTGGTCATGGTAGGTGATGGGGTGACCACTTATGGCGGGTTGTGGAGATCTCTCTTACATGACAAGGTTCTGTTTGCTCCTGCGCACCTGCATGAACCAACTGCATCTTCTCTCGGCCTGATTGGTAAAGAGAAATTTGAAACAGGTGATACCTTGGATGTGGCTGAGGCTGTACCACTCTATATAAGAGCATCTGATGCTGAACTCAATCTTATTAGAAAGAAGCAGGACAACAGTCAGCAATGATTCTACGAAGACAAACCAGAAAAATTCTCCTGGGCAATGTGGAAGTCGGCGGGGATAGTCCCATATCTGTACAATCCATGACTAATACGGATACCAGGGATGCTGATGCGACTGTAGCTCAGATTCACAGACTTGAGGATGCCGGCTGTGAGATAGTGCGCGTAGCTGTCCTTGATCAAAAGGCTGCGGCAGCTGTCAGGGCAATTCGTGACGGTATATCCATCCCCCTCATAGCGGACATACATTTTGATGCACGGTTGGCGGTTGCAGCTATGGAGCAGGGGGTAGATGGTATTCGCATCAATCCCGGTAATCTTGGAGGTGAGAGAAAGGTAGCAAAGGTTGTTGATGCCGCCCTTCATCATAAGGTTCCTATTCGTGTCGGTGTAAACAGTGGCTCGATTGAAAAAGATCTTCTTAAAACCTATGGTTACCCTACTGCTGATAATACAGATGCACTTATTGAGAGTGCCATGCGCAATGTGAGGCTTCTGGAGAAATACGGTTTTTATGATATCAAAATATCTATAAAATCCGCCGATGTTCTTACCACGGTAAATGGATACAGCAAGCTTTCAAAAATTACGGACTATCCTCTGCATCTTGGTGTTACCGAAGCCGGCGGACTGATTGCCGGACTGTCAAATCCAGTGTTGCCCTGGGGCTGCTCCTCAGCCAGGGGATTGGTGATACCTTCAGGGTTTCGCTTACCCGGGATCCGGTTGAAGAGATTAGGGTCGGCTTTGAGCTTTTGCGTTCACTGAAGATTCGCGAGCGGGGGCCGGAACTCATCTCCTGTCCGACCTGCGGGCGTACCCGGATTGATCTCTTCAGCCTTGCGGAAAAGGTTGAGAACTATGTTCAGACTATGGAAACACCCTTGAAAATAGCTGTTATGGGTTGTGTTGTGAATGGCCCGGGGGAGGCTCGGGAGGCGGATATCGGCGTTGCCGGCGGTAACGGGGTTGGTATTATTTTCAAGAAGGGGAAAGTATGGAAGAAAGTGAGTGAAAACGAGCTGATGGATGTTTTTATGGCGGAGCTTGAAAAAATGGAAGACGAGGGGCATAAACCCTGAAAACTGGAAAATAAAATAACGATATGCGCTATTCTGAGACACTGTTGCCGACCCTGAAAGAAACTCCTGCTGAAGCTGAAATTGTGAGCCACAGATTGATGCTGCGGGCTGGCTTTATACATAAGCTCACCTCCGGTATATATTCATATCTTCCCTATGGTCTCGCTGCTATACGTAAGGTGGAGAATATCGTCCGGGAAGAGATGAATCGTGCCGGAGCCCACGAACTGCTTATGCCTTCGGTTCAGCCGGCTGATTTATGGAAGGAATCCGGCCGCTATGAGAAATATGGCCCGGAACTTCTACGGTTTCGAGACAGGCATGACAGGGAATCCTGCCTCGGTCCAACCCATGAAGAAGTGATTACCGATATTATCCGTAAAATGCTGCATTCCTACAGGGATCTGCCAATTAATCTCTACCAGATCCAGACAAAATTTCGTGATGAAATCA